>CP140036.1:0-304428 GCA_039829995.1 Buchnera aphidicola (Nurudea yanoniella) | reverse complement strand
TGAAAAATTTTTGGTTTGTAACTGGTACTGACACAAACGTAGGTAAAACAACATGTAGTATTTTATTATTAATGTTAGCGAAAAATCTTGGATATCATACAGCAGGATATAAACCTGTAGCTTTTGGTTATAATAGTTGTAATAAAAAAAATAATGATGCACTGTTACTACAACGATTTAGTACTGTTAAATTAAATTATACAGAAGTAAATCCGTTTCTTTTTTCTGAATTTATTAGTCCGAATATTGAAAATAAAAAATCTTTTAATCCTATTTGTACTAATATATTATCATCCGGTTTGCATAATTTAAAAAAAAAATCTAATTACATATTAATAGAAGGAGCTGGAGGATGGAATACCCCTTTATCAAATAAAATTACTTTGGCTGATTGGGTGATACAAGAAAAATTAAATGTTATTTTAGTAATTGGTATAAAACTAGGATGTATTAACCACGCTATTTTAACGCAAAAAGCCATTTTAGATGCAAAATTATTTTTTTCAGGTTGGATTGCAAATTATACAACACCTGAAAATGAATATAATTCTGAATACATTTTAATTTTAAAAAAATATTTAAAATCAAAATTTTTAGGAATTGTAAAATATTCTCATTGTTTAGATACTCTTTATAATTCAAAAATTACTGTTCAACTTCCATTAATTAAAAATTAAAATTTAATCAATAAATTTATTATATTCAATGTTTTTTATTTGTAAAAACATTATAATTACTACACCACCTCATTAAGATGGTATAATATATTGCAATATCCATCAAAATTTATAAACAGGAAATTTTAAACATAACTCTAATACTTTTGTTTTTATGTTTAAAATATTTTGAACATTTTTAATGTCATCTAATATATCACAAATCCAATGAGATAAATGAAATACTTCTTTTTCTTTAAATCCTCTCCGAGTAATAGCCGGAGTTCCTAATCGTATTCCTGATGTAATTAATGGACTTTGAGTGTCATTAGGAATGCTATTTTTGTTTACTATGATATTAGCGTTGCTAAGAGCTATCTCTACCTCTTTTCCTGTTAAATTTTTATTAGATAAATTTATTAATAACAAATGATTAAATGTTGTTTCGGAAATTATTTGGTAATTTCTATTTGACAATACTTCTGAAATAAGTTTTGCATTCTTTAATACTTGAGTTTGATATATCTTAAAACTAGGATGCATAGCTTCTTTAAATGCTACTGCTTTAGCTGCAATTATATGCATTAATGGTCCACCTTGACAACATGGAAAGACTGCTGAATCTATTCGTTTATAAAAAGATTCACTATTCTCATTATTTGAAAGTATTAGTCCTCCTCTTGGTCCAGATAAAGTTTTATGAGTAGTAGCAGTTACAATATGTGCATATTTGATAGGATTTGGATATAAATTAACAGCTACTAAACCGGCAATATGTGCCATGTCGACTAAAAAATATGCATGTACTGTATCTGCAATTTCTCTCATTCGTTTCCAGTCACATATTCCAGAATATGAAGAAAATCCTCCAACAATCATTTTAGGTTTATAAATATTAGCTAATTTTTCCATTTGTTTGTAATTAATATTTCCATTATTATCAAGACCGTAAAAAATAGATTTGTATAATTTTCCTGAGAAGTTTACCAATGCACCATGTGTTAAATGTCCACCATGAGAAAGATTCATCCCTAATATTGTATCACCAGGTTTGAGTAACGCGTTATATACGGCAAAATTAGCTTGCGATCCAGAATGAGGTTGCACATTAGCATAATGTGCGTTAAATAAAGACTTTGCACGTGAAATTGCTAAGTTTTCTATCATGTCTACATAATCACAACCTCCATAATATCTTTTTTCAGGATAGCCTTCTGCATATTTATTGGTCAATTTAGAACCTTGCGCCGCCATAACACATAAACTAGCGTAATTTTCTGAAGCGATTAATTCAATATGTTCTTCTTGTCGTTTTTCTTCTTTTTTTATGATCTTCCATAAATCTAAATCAAATTCTTTAATATTTTTAGAAATATTAAGCATAATTTTTGTCCTGTTGAAATATTTATATATTTTAATGTTGTCTCTTAAAAAGATTTATAAGATATAATCTTATTTTAAATTTTCGTTAATTTTTAATAATTTTTTTTAAAGAACAATTTGAGTTCTTGAATTATATTTATTATTAAAAACGTTTTTTGCGTATTAAATTTTAAATCTTTCATTAATATTGTTTTATTACTTATTTCTATAGTACCTAATAATAAGACTATTCGAGCACCTAATTTATTTGCTTTTTTAAATTGTTTTTTAATATTTCCATTTAAAAAATTAATTTGAATTCTTTTTTTTGGAAATTCTGTCCTAATGTTCTCTGATAACTTTATTGCATTTAATTCAATGTTTCTATGTGAAAAAATGACAAAAATATCAATAGAATATTGAGAATATTGTATTGTTTTTAAAGATTCTAATAATAGCACTAATCTTTCCATCCCTATTGCACATCCGATAGCAGGAACAAAGGAAACTCCTAAAGATTGCGATAAATAATCGTATCTTCCTCCTGCACAAATAGTATTTTTTGATAATAATGTATTGGCTGTCCATTCTAAGACTGTATTATTATAATAATCTAAGCCTCTTACCAATTTATAATTTATTAAATAAGGAATATTTATTGATGTAAGAAATGTGCATAATTTTTCAAAATGTTTTAAAGAACTATCACTGATATAATCAATAAGAACAGGAGCATTATTTATAATCTCTTGCATATCATGATTTTTGCTATCTAAAATTCTAAACGGATTTGTATACAAACGACGTTTACAGTCATTGTCTAAAAAAAATTCATATTTTTTGAAATATGAATACAATGATTTTTTATAATTAATGCGATCATTTATTGAACCAATAGTATTTAACTCTAAACTAATATATTGAGAAATATTTAAAGTTTTCCAAATTCTTTGTATTAATAAAATAATTTCAAAATCAATACTAGGTTCTAAAAGACCAAAAGATTCTATTCCTAATTGGTGAAATTGTCGATACCGTCCAAATTGAGGTTTTTCATAACGAAACATTGGCCCTAAATACCATAATTTTTGTTCTGTGTGTCTTAATAATCCATTTTCGATACATATACGCATACATCCTATAGTACCTTCTGGGCGTAATGTAATGTTATTATTTTTTTTATCTTGAAAAGAATACATTTCTTTTTCAACTATATCGGTAATATTTCCAATTCCACATGTAAATAATTCTGTTTTTTCTATAATAGGAAAACGAATTTCTCTATAATTGTAATTATTTAATATCTTTTTTAAACTATTTTCTATATATTGCCAAATTAAAATTTTTTCAGGAGTATAGCCGTGCATACCTTTAACCGATTGAATTATTCGATTCACCTATTTACCTTTTTAAAAAATTAAAGTATTTCAAGATTAATTCATTAATGTATATACACACATATATATAATATTTTAAAATTTAAATATATTTCTATATATAAATTATACTAAAAGTAGTAATTTTTTTGATTTATCTCGAATTGTTTTTTCTAATTCATCAATAATTTTACCATTTTCAATTCGTTTTAACTGACGAATTCCATTTTCATATAATACACTACTTTTTCTATATCCAGTTAATCCTATAGTAGATGTAAGAGCTTCTCCCAATCCATTAACAATACATCCAATAATCGATACATTCATTGGTACTTTAATATCTTCTAATCGTTTTTCAAGTATTTTTACTGTATTAATAACATCAAATTCTTGGCGAGAACAAGTTGGACAAGCAATAAAATTAATACCTTTAAAACGAATATGTAAAGATCTAAGAATATCAAATCCTACTTTTACTTCTTCTACTGGATTTTCCGCTAATGAAACTCTAATTGTATCGCCAATACCATCCAATAAAAGCAATCCAATTCCAATAGATGATTTTACTGTACCATTTCTAAATCCCCCAGATTCAGTAATTCCTATGTGTAGTGGTTGATTAATTTTTTTTGCTAATAGTCTATAAGCTTGAACAGCGATATATATATCAGAAGATTTTATGCTTACTTTAAATTGATCGAAATTAAAACTATCTAAATAGTTTATATGCCTCATAGCTGATTCCAACAATGCTTCGGCAGTTGGAAATGTATATTTTTTTAATATATCTCTTTCAAGAGATCCCGAATTAATTCCAATTCTAATTGGTATTTTATTATATTTTGCACAATTTATGACTTGTCTAATTTTATTTTTATTTCCGATATTTCCGGGATTAATTCTTAAGCCATCTGCTCCATTGTCTAATACTTTTATTGCTATTTTATAATTGAAATGTATATCTGCAATAAGTGGAATATCTACTTGATCTTTAATTTTTTTAAAAGCTTCTGCAGCTTCCATAGTAGGAACAGAAACTCGGATAATATCTGCCCCAACTTTTTTTAATTGTAAAATTTGTTTTATTGTAGAATCAATATTAGTTGTTTCAGTATTTGTCATCGTTTGAACAGAAACGAATGAATTGTCTCCAATAGGGATATTTCCAACATAAATTTTATTTGATTTTCGTCTTTTAATAAGTGTATTAAGTTTCATTAAGTCTGTCTCTTTTTATAAAAAATTATTTAAAAATTTTTATATAAATTTTTAAAAATATGATTTTAAAACGAACATAAAATTTTCATTTTAAGAATAGTTTGTATAGATCATTCTCTCTAAAATTTTATTTTTCAATTCACTTTATTAATAATTTTTATAAGATTAGTGTTCCCTGTTAATTGACCACAAGCTGCATTAATATCATTTCCTCTAGGTTTTCTAATAGTAGTAATAAATCCTTTTCTAATTAAAATATCAGAAAAATTTTTTATAATAGTACTGTTACTAGGTTCAAAACAACTATTAGGAAAAACATTCCAAGGAATTAAATTAATTTTACTAGGAATAAATCTCAATAATCTAGCTAGTTCTTTTGCATGACATAATTTATCATTTATATTATTTAACATAACATACTCTATAGTCACTCGCCCTTTATTAGATCGTGATTTTAAGAGATACGATTTTACTGAATCTAGTAAAGTTTTAATATTGTATTTTTTATTTATCGGCATTAATTTATTGCGAATTATATCATTTGACGCGTGTAAAGAAACAGCTAATGATATATCGATCATATTTTTGAGTTTCTTTAAAGCAGGGACTATTCCTGATGTTGATACTGTTACACGGTTTTTTGAAAAATTAAATCCTATATTATTAGTAATAATATTTAATGATCTCACAACATTATTTAAATTTAGTAAAGGTTCTCCCATCCCCATCATAACTATGTTAGTAATTTTTTTTAAATTTTTTAATTTATTTCTATATATTAGTTTACCTATATACCAAATTTGTCCTATTATTTCTGAAGTTGTAAGATTTCTATTAAATTTTTGTCTTCCAGTAGAACAAAATTTGCAAGATAAAGAACAACCTGATTGCGAAGAAATACATAAAGTTATACGATGGGTGTGAGGTATGTAAACAGTTTCTACAAATTTATCATCAATAGCAACACACCATTTTATTGTTCCATCACTTGAAATAATTTGATTTGAAAAATTCGGAGGAGAAATACAACACATTTTTGATAATTTTTTTTTTAAATTATTGCTGATATTAGACATTTTTTCAAAATCATTGCAATAATATTTATAAATCCATTGCATTACTTGAACTGCACAAAATTCTTTTTCTCCTATAGACGAAAAAAAACTACACATTTTTTTTAGATCAAAATTTAATAAATTAATTTTAAAATTAGTACTTTTATATATATCTAAATATTGTTTCATTTTGTGGATCCTAAATAGTATTGTATCTTTCAAATTATATTTTTAAAACAATTAAATTTACAAAATGATAATATAAAATTATTTATTTTAAAATATAATTAATACACAAAAACAGAATATAGACAGACAAAATTATTATTTCATTATATAATTAATTTTTTATTTAAAATAAGAAAATCATGCATCCTATTCTCAATATTGCAATTCGTGCTGCCAGAAAAGGCGGACATATACTAGTTCAAAATTACGATAATCAGAAAATAAATAATGAAACACAAGAAGAAAAAAGGGATGTAATTATAAAAATCATAGAAATTTCAGAAAGATTGATGATTGAGATTATTCATAAATCTTATCCTGAACATACAATCATTACAAAAACAAGAAAATATGTAAAAGATACAAAAGGACCGAAAACAATATGGTTAATAAATGCATTAGATGGAATTAATAATTTTAAAAGAAATTTACCACATTTTTGTATTTCCATTGCTATTACAATAAGGAACATTACTGAAATATCGGTTGTATACGATCCTCTTAGAAATGAATTATTTACTGCTGTTAAAGGCCAAGGCGCGCAATTGAATGGATATAGAATGAGATGTAACAATATTAATGTCTTAGAAAATAGTTTAATTGGAATAATATTTTCCCACAAAAAACATAATATTGATAAAAATTTTTTAGAAATTTTTAATATGTTTTCACTAAAAAATATTAAATTGCGTTCTACAGGATGTTTAAATTTAGATTATAGTTACGTAGCAATTGGACGATTAGACTTTTTATTTAATTTTAACATAAATCCTTTTATAATAGCAGCAGGATCTTTGCAAGTAAAAGAAGCTGGAGGATTAATTAGCGATTTATATGAAGAAAATAATGATTTTAAATTAGGATCGGCTACTTTGATAGGAAATGCCAAGCTAATGAGAATAATTCTTACAAAAATGCGAAAAAATCATTAGATAACAATAATTTTATGGAATAAAATTATTTTTTGAAATTTACAAACATTAGAGATTGTATATTTTGTACGTTAATCTTTTATATAACAAGCTTATACATGTTTAAAAAAATAATACTTTTTCTGTATTAATAGTATACTCAAAAGTATAATATAAAATTTTAATTAAAATAAAATATTACTATAGCTATCTATTAATATTTCGAAAAAAATTTTTAAAAGTATAAAGAAATAACTTTAAATAATAAATTATTTAAACATAATTTTACATTATACTGAATAAACTACATTTATAGTAAAATTAATAAATTTAAAAATAAACTATGAAATATAAAATTTTCTATAATATACTGTATATAATAAATTTTATATCATTATCAATATATGTTATTTCATAAAAATTTTAAATTTAAGAAAACTTAAGAATACCATTTTTACGAATGAATATACAATAAATTTATATTTTTAATATTTTAAATATTATATTTTTAATATTTTTTTGTATTTTCACAATTAAAGACTTTAAAATGGGCTTTTTAGTCATATATTTAAGATTTAATATAGTAAAATTTTCCATTTTAGAAATAATGAAATCATCGCTTGTATTAATTTTATCTATTAATCCTTTTTTTAATGCTATAGATCCAAACCAATATTTTCCATTAAATACTTCTTTAACATTTAATGAAGGTCGCATATTACAAACAAATTCTTTAAACAAATTATGAATATCACTTAATTCTAAACGAAATTTTTCACGAGCCTCAGCTGTATTTTTTCCAAATACGGTTAATGTTCTTTTATATTCTCCAGCTGTATGTGATTCTATATCAATATTATTTTTTTCTAGAAATTTATAAAAATTAGGTATTTGAGCAGCAACTCCAATTGACCCAATAATAGAAAATGGAGCACCTATAATTTTATTTGCAACACAAGCCATCATATAGCCTCCACTAGCTGCAATTTTATCAACAGAAATAGTTAAATATATACTTCTTTTCCGAAGTCTATTTAACTGTTCGGCCGCTAATCCATATCCGTGTACTACTCCACCGCCACTTTCTAAACGTAATAAAACTTCATCACCTTTTTTAAAGGCTAAAATAATTGCAGATATTTCTTGACGTAATGATTCTAATTCTACTGCCTGGATACCACCTTTAAAATCTAATACATATAACGTAGATTTTTTCTCATAAGAATTATTATTTTTAATAGTTTTAATAGTTTTAATAATTTTAATAAATTTAAAAAAATTTCTAAATTTGTTTTTTTTATTGTTTTTTTTATTTTTATCCCATATTTTTTTTTCGTTCTTTGAGAGTTTAGCAAAAAATATTTCATTTTTCATTGATTTATAGTAATTATTCAATGATATTACATTTAATTTATCTCTATTTTTATTTTTTTTTCGCATTGTGCTAATTAATAAAAATATGATGAGAAAAAAAAGTATAAAAATAGTCAATATTTTAAGAAGAAACAAAATATAATTTGAAATAAAATACATAAAGATATCCTATTAAATTTTTATTAAATTAATATTTTTAAAACAAATATATTTTAAAAATTTATAATTTTAATTATAAAAAACTAGTAATTTTGTTTTAATATGTAAATTTTTAAATTATATGTACTAGTTTGTTTAAATTATATAAATTATTTTCCTTTTAAGTTATTTACACTATACACTATAAATAGTTTGTAATTAGGATAAAAAAATAATTAAAATTTTTAAATATTTTTATTTCTATAAAATTAATTTAATAATATATTTCGAAAAATTGCATTTGATTGATTGATATGTATAAAATACACATATTTTTTATAAAATGTAAAGTTCCCATGATATATAATATTCTATTATTAAATAAATATCTACAACATTATTTAAAAGTTATTTACTAAAAATATTTTTATTTTTTATAATTAAGAGGAATTAGAGTTAAAAATATACTACTCATTAAAATTATTATCAATTTAAATTGATCTATTTTTATAATATTTCCATAAAAAAACTTTTCTAAAATTATAGTTATTAATGGAAAGATAAAAAAAACAATAGAAGCATGAAAAGAACTCAATTTTTTTTGTAAATAAAAATATGACAAAATACCAAAAACTCCTGAAAAGTAGCTTAAATATAAAACTGCTAAAATAGACATGATAGAAAAATTACTTAAAATAGGTTTTTCAATTATATTTGATGTTAATAGCAAAGCAATACCAGAAAAAAACGAAGGAAGAGCATTAAAAGTTAATATAGATATGTCAAAATATTTTTTTTTAGCATACAAATATATTGTTGAATGACAAATCATGGCTAATATTAATGCTATTATTCCGTCTATAGTGTTTTTATTACCTAATTGTATTTCTTTTAACAAAATTATTGACAAAATAAAAATAGATAATATTAATCCTATACGCTGTAAAAAATACATTTTTTTTTTAAAAAACAAAAATGAAAAAGATAATATCATTATTGGCATATTGGAAAATATAACAGATGCAATGATAGAACTAATATAATTACTTCCATATAACATTAGTGAAAAAGGAATAGAAAAATAAAATATACATATAATTATTTGAAAGTTATTTTTTCCTTTTGGAAAAAATAATGTAGTGTTAGTGTAATAACATAAATATATTAATAAAAATGATGCTAACAAAAATCTCATACCTGTTACAAATAAAGGAGGAATAGTATTTATAGCAATTTTCATAGCTATAAAAGTAGTGCTCCAAGTTAGTGAAACCATTATAAAAAGAGATATTATAATTGTCTTTTTCATTATTATTATTTCCTGATATATTTAATATAATCTTTACATGTTTAAGAAACAAATATCGTTTAAACGATAAAAAATGTTTAAAAGTTTATATTTCCATATATTAAAATAACTAATTAACGTATAAATATTTGTAACCAAATAAAAATTAGATTAATTTAACCAAAATCATAATTAATATATAATTAACAAAACATATATATAAAAAAGTTAATTGTTAACTATTTTTTATTTTAAAAAACTTAAAAAATATATATTTTTTATTATGAGACATAAAATGCAAATTTTACTAAATAAAATTTACAAAGGTAAAAAACTAACTGAAATAGAAGCATATAAAGTATTCAATTCTATAATCATGGGAAAAGTTAATAACATACAGTTATCTGCAATTTTAATAGCTTTAAAAATTAAGAATGAATCTGAAGATGAAATAATAGGAGCTACACGTGCTTTTTTGGAGCATATGAAACCATTTTCTAAACCAAATTATATATTTTCTGATATCGTAGGAACTGGAGGAGATTTAAGTAATACTATAAATATATCTACTGCTAGCTCTTTTGTTGGTGCAACATGTGGATTGAAGGTTATAAAACATTGCAATACTCATATATCTAGTAAATCTGGTTCATATGACTTATTAAAAGAATTCGATATTAACATAAATATATCAGAACATAAATCGAAAGAAATGTTAGATAAACTAAATATTTGTTTTTTATTTGCTCCTCAATATCATATCAGTTTCAAAAATATTATGTTAGTACGTAAAATTTTAAAAATTAAAACATTATTTAATATACTTGGTCCTTTACTAAATCCATCCCGACCACCTTTATCTATTATAGGTGTATATGATTATAAACTTATGATCCCTATAGCAAATATACTGAAAAAATTAAATACTATTCATGCAATGATAGTATGTAGTAATTATACAGATGAAGTTACTTTGCATAGTTTTACAAATGTTGTTGAATTGTATAATTCTAAAATTATCTCATATACACTATGTCCAGATGATTTTGGAGTAAAATATCACAATAAAAATACTATTATCGGAGGAACACCAAAAGAAAATTACGAAATAATAAAAAATGTGTTCCAAGGAAAAGGCCCTATAGCAGTCGCAGAAACTATAGCTGTTAATGTAGCTATGTTGCTTAAATTATTTGGAAATAAAAATTTAAAAAAAAATACAAAATATGCGTTAGAAGTTATTCATAGTGGAAAAGTATATGAAACTATTTCTAATCTTTCTAAATTTTAGAGAGGGTTGTTATTTTGAAAAATATATTGAAACAAATAATATCAGACAAATTAGATTGGATAAAGTATAAAAAAAAAACCATGCCATTATCTTCTTTTCAACATAATATAACGCAGTCAAATCGAAATTTTTATGAAGCATTAAAAAAAAATCATCCTGCTTTTATATTTGAATTCAAAAAAAAATCACCTTCTTTAGGAGAACTTAATAACTTCCATCCAGAATTTGTAGCTAACATATATAAAAAATATGCTTCTGCTATATCAGTCTTGACAGATGAAAAATATTTTAATGGAAAATTTGAATTTATACCTATTATTAAAAACATAGCTATACATCAACCTATTTTATGCAAAGATTTTTTTATCGATCCGTATCAAATTTATCTAGCAAGATATTATCAAGCTGATGCTATATTATTAATATTGTCTATCTTAACTGATTTTCAATATAATTTTCTTAGAAATCTAGCAATTTCTTTAAAAATGAATGTATTGACTGAGATTAAAAATCAAGAAGAATTGAACCGAGCTATTGATTTAAATGCATATATTATTGGAATTAATAATCGAAATTTAAGTGATTTTTCTATTTCAATTACAAATACATGTAAATTAGCATCTAAAATTCCAAAAAATATAATTTCTATTAGCGAATCTGGAATAACGAATTATCATCAAATAAGAAAATTACAATCTATAGTACATGGATTTCTAATTGGATCATCTTTAATGAAAAGTTCAAATTTGGAAAATACTATTCGAAAAATAATAATAGGACGTAATAAAATTTGTGGACTAACCAACTTAAAAGACCTCAAGATATCAAAAAAATATGGAGCAATATATGCAGGTTTCATTTTTTGTAAATCATCTCCAAGATATATCGATCCTGATGTAGCTACAAATATAAGTCATTTCGTACATATAAAATATATAGGAGTGTTTTGTGATGAAAACATAGAAGTGATTATAAATATAATAAAAAAAATTCAATTTTATGCCATTCAATTACATGGAAATGAAAATCAAAAATATATTAATAGTTTAAAGAAAAAAATATCCCCAAGTATAAAAATTTGGAAAGCAATTCCTTGGACAAAAATTCATGTTGATAAAAAATTTTCTTTTAAAAACATAAATAAATATGTTTGTGATAATGTAAAAAGTATTCAAACAACACCATTTAATTGGTCTTTACTAAAAAATAAAAATTTAAAAGATATTTTTT
This sequence comes from Buchnera aphidicola (Nurudea yanoniella), assembly GCA_039829995.1. Classification (NCBI taxonomy): domain Bacteria; kingdom Pseudomonadati; phylum Pseudomonadota; class Gammaproteobacteria; order Enterobacterales; family Erwiniaceae; genus Buchnera; species Buchnera aphidicola. Next base: position 292,298 of record CP140036.1, on the reverse strand, counting down.
TAGCTGGAGGACTGAATATTTATAATTGTATTTTAGCATCACAAATAGGTTGTTTTGGACTTGATTTTAATTCTGGATTAGAAATTTCCCCTGGAATAAAAGATAAAAGTAAAATAAAATTATTATTTCGTTCTTTAAGACAACATACAATAATTCCTCAAACTAAATTTTAAAAATTAGGAACTCATTATTAAAATGACTTTATTAAGTTCATATTTTGGTGATTTTGGTGGAATGTACGTTCCACAAATTTTAATGCCTGCTTTATATGAGTTAGAAAAAGAATTTGTTATTTGTTTAAAAAGTCATAAATTTAAGAAAGAGTTATATAATCTTTTAAAAAATTATGCAGGAAGACCTACACCATTAACATTATGTAGAAATTTAACAAAAGGAACGAATACACGTATTTATCTTAAACGTGAAGATTTATTACATGGTGGAGCACATAAAACAAATCAAGTATTAGGACAAGCTTTATTAGCAAAAAATATGAAAAAAAAAGAAATTATTGCAGAAACAGGAGCTGGTCAACATGGAGTTGCCACTGCCCTATCTTGCGCTTTATTAAATTTAAAATGCCGTATTTATATGGGAATAAAAGATATAAAGCGACAGAAACAAAATGTTTTTCGCATGAAATTAATGGGTGCACAAGTAATTCCAGTACACTCAGGGACGGGAACTTTAAAAGATGCATGTAACGAAGCTTTACGTGATTGGTCTGAAAATTATACTTGTGCTCATTATATGTTAGGTACTGCTGCTGGTCCTCATCCATATCCTACTATTGTTAAAGAATTTCAAAGTATTATTGGAAAAGAAGCAAAAGAACAAATTCTTGACCGGGAAAAATGTTTACCTAATGCTATTATTGCATGTATTGGAGGTGGATCAAACGCTATTGGGATATTTTCTTCTTTTATTGAAAATAACTCAGTTGCTCTTATTGGAGTAGAACCTGGAGGTAAGGGAATTAATACTGAAAAACATGGAGCTCCTTTAACATGCGGAAATACAGGAATTTTTTTTGGAATGAAAACAAAAATCATGCAAACAAAAGAAGGGCAGATTAAAAAATCATGGTCTATTTCTGCAGGATTAGATTTTCCAGCAGTAGGACCAGAACATGCATGGTTAAATAGTATTAAACGCGCTACATATGTGTCAGTTACTGATGAAGAAGCAGTACATGCATTTCAACGTTTGAGTCAATCAGAAGGAATAATTCCGGCGTTAGAATCTTCTCATGCATTAGCTTATGCCATTACATTGATGAACAATAACCCTAATAAACATCAAATATTTATTGTAAATATTTCAGGAAGAGGTGACAAAGATATGGATACTGTTAAAAAATTTTTAAAAAATAGAGTAAACATATATGATAGATCGTTATAAAAGTTTATTTAAACAGTTAATCCCCTTTAAAAAAGGGTGTTTCATTCCGTTTGTAGTATTAGGTGATCCATCCGAAAACATGTCGCTAAAAATTATTGATATTTTAATAGAACATGGAGCTGATGGACTAGAATTAGGAATTCCTTTTTCCGATCCTTTAGCAGATGGGAAAATTGTACAAAAGGCTAATTTGAGAGCTTTCCACTCTGGAATTACAGTTCATAAATGTTTTGAAATATTAAAAATAATTCGAAAAAAAAACGAAATTATTCCTATCGGATTATTATTATATGCAAATTTAATATTTAAATTTGGTATTAATAAATTCTATTTAGAATGTTTTAAAATTGGTATAGATTCAGTATTAATAGCAGATCTTCCTATTGAAGAATCATTAGATTTTAGAAAATGTGCTTATAATAATAATATATCAACAGTATTTATATGTCCTCCTGATGCTAAAAAAAATATAATTGAAAAAATTTCTTATTATAGTTCAGGATATATTTATTTATTATCTAGGCCAGGAGTAACTGGAATAAATAAAAGAATCTCATTACCTTCTAAAAAATTAATAAATCAATTTAAGAAATTAACTATTACACCTTTAATACAAGGATTTGGAATTTCTAATCCAATACAAATACAAAGAATCGTACAATCTGGAATATCTGGAGTAATATGTGGATCTGTTATTATTAAATTAATTGAAAATTATTTCAATAATGAAAAAAAACTTTTAAAAGAAATAAAAAAATTATCTCAATCTTTTAAAAAAGCTACAATAATAACTCAATAGTTTTTCTTATAATTTTTTATTCTTTAATAGATACTATATAAAATTCTTACATTAAGAGGAATTTATGCATATCACAGAAAATTTACTATACCGTGATACAATTAATTTTTTAAAGATAAAATGGTTAGCAGTTTTTATTATTTCTTTGCTTTCTTCTAGTATAACTATAATTTTAGAACATATTTTTTTACCAAATGCGAATATTTTAACACTTTTATATGAATCAAAAATAAATCAAAATATTCCATTATTTGAATTTTTAAAAACATTAACTTTTGATCAACAAAGAAAATTATTATTTTTTCTAATACAAAAATTATGTTCATCACTTGCTGGAAGTGCTTTTTTAATCGGAACTTTAACTATTTTTATACAATCAATATCTTTAAAAAAAGAAAATTTTTTTCTGAAATTAAAAAACGTACATTTCTTTTTATATGTAAATTTATTTTTGTTAATGTTTATTATTACAGCAATTGTACAAATAGGACTAATATTTTTAGTAATTCCAGGAATCATATGTTTCATATTTCTTTCTTTATCTCCTATAATATTAATTATAAAAAATACAAATATAATAGAATCAATTTTTTCAAGCATTAAAATTGCTTTTAATAATTTCAAAATAATTTTTCCAGCTGTTATGTTATGGTTTTTTTCAAAATTAATTATTTTAATAACATTTTCAAATTTAAAAATAATACCTGAACTAATATTGCTATTTTTATTAAATACAATTTTAAACTTAATTTCTTCAATATTAGTTATATATTTATTTCGTTTATATATGCTACTTTCTTTGCCACAATATTTTAAATAAACGTAAATTTTAGGTGTAATTTTATGAAACATATTCTCAATTTAATTCCAGTTTTCATTTTTTTTATCATGTATAAAGTTTTTAATATTTTTAGTGCATCAATTGGATTAATGATTTCGACAGTTCTAATATGTATACTTATTAAAATTATTTTTAAAAAACTTGATAAAATGGATTGCATTAATTGTATTTCTGTTCTATTTTTCGGATTTTTAACACTATTATTTCATAATAGTATGTATATTAAATGGAAAATAACAATAATATATTTATGTCTATTTTTTGCATGTTTAATTAGTTATCTATTTTCTAAAAAACCATTTATCCAAAAAATATTAGAAAAGAAAATAATTTTAAAAGATTGTATTTGGAAAAAACTTAATATTATTTGGGCTATCTTTTTCTTAATATGTGCTGGTATGAATTGGTTTTGTATGTTTTTCTTGTCGGAAAATATGTGGATACTTTTTAAAGTTTTTGGATTAACTTTTCTAACATTATGTTTTGTATTCGTTAATGGGATTTACATACATTATATAATTTCTAAAAATAAATAATTAATAATTTGCTACAGAGAATTATCATTTATGAATCGGTTCCGTACTGTACCTAAAGGAAAAATAGTTTTACGTACTTTAGCTATGCCAGCTAATACGAATGCGCATGGAGATATTTTTGGTGGATGGATTATGTCTCAAATGGATATAGGAGGTGCTATTTTAGCAAAAGAAATAGCAAGAGGTAGAGTAGTAACAGTTAGTGTTAACGGAATGACATTTTTAAAATCAGTTAGTGTAGGAGACGTAGTAAGTTGTTATGCTCGTTGCATTAAAATAGGAAATAGTTCAATAACTATAAAAATTGAAGTATGGATAAAAAAAGTAGCTTCTGAACCTTTAGGATTATGTTATTGTACTACAGAAGCAATTTTTGTTTATGTTGCTGTGGATAAATTAGGAAACCCAAGAAATATATTACCACTAAATATCGTTTAAAATGCTAATTTTCTATAATTAATAGATATTATTACAATAATTTTTCATTATTTAATATATATTTTAAAATTTAGATATTTTTAAAATATATATTTCTATATGTTTTTTAATGCAATTATAAATAAAAAATGTATTCATACGTTTTAAAAAAAATAAAGCTCATAATTTTATTTATAAATCACAAAGCTGTTTCTTTAAATTATTTTTTACAGTATGTTATAAAATGTTGTAAATTATTAAAAAGTTTAATATTTTACTGCATTGTTGTAAAATTTAAAATATTAATTGGATTATCATTAAATGGTTAATTTTTATTCTATAGTAACATGGTTAACTATTTCGGGGTATTGGTTATTAATCGCTTGTATAACAATTCGTATATTTTCTAAACGTCGAATAATATCTTCGTCAATGGCTTGGATATTAATTATTTACATACTTCCTATTTTTGGTATTGTAACTTGGTTTTTTTTTGAAGAGTTTAATTTAGGAAAAAGAAGATTTAAATTAGCTAACGCTATGTGGTCTAAAAAAAACAAATGGTTAAATAATTTAAAATCTCAAACTTGCATTTTTGAAAATAATAATAGCGAAGTAGCCACTTCAGTATTTCAACTATGTAAACATAGACAAGGAATATCAGGGATTAAATATAATAAAATTACATTATTAAAAAATACTAAAAAAATTATTAAGACTTTAATAAAAGATATATGCTTAGCAAAAAAAAATATTGAAATTGTTTTTTATATTTGGAAGCCTGGGGGATTAGCAGATGATGTTGCAATGGCTTTAATAAAATCTGCTAGAAAAGGAATTAAATGTAGAATAATGCTGGATTCTGCTGGAAGTTTAGAGTTTTTTCGCAGTAAATGGGTTACTATTATGCGTAACTCCGGAATAGAAATAGTTGAAGCATTGAAAATAAATATATACCAATTATTTTTTCGAAGAATTGACTTGCGACAACATCGAAAATTTGTTCTTATTGATAATTATATTACATATACTGGTAGCATGAACTTGATAGATCCACGTTTATTTAAAACGTCGCTAAACATTGGCCAATGGATAGATTTGATGATTCGTATAGAAGGACCTGTAGCTACTACTATGGGAATAGTTTATTTTTGTGATTGGGAAATAGAAACAGGAAAAAAAATTTTCCCAAAACAACCTGCGTATAAAGTAGTTGCTTTTCCAAAAAAGAATACATCTGCTATACAAATAATTGCTTCCGGGCCAGGATTTACTAAAAATATAATCCATCAAGTATTGTTAACTTCATTATATTCAGCAAGAAAAAAAATAATAATAACAACCCCATATTTGATACCAAGCGATGATTTGTTATATGCAATATGCACTGCTGCTCAAAGAGGAGTAGAAGTAAATTTGATAATTCCAAAAAGTAATGATTCTTTATTAGTTAAATGGGCTAGTCGTGTTTTTTTTAGTGAACTTTTAGAATCTGGAGTAAAAATTTATCTTTTCGAAAAAGGATTATTGCATAGCAAAAGTATTTTAATAGATACACAACTCAGTTTAGTAGGTACAGTAAATTTAGATATGCGAAGTTTATGGCTAAATCTTGAAATTACATTATTAGTAGATGATAGTAATTTTGGAAAAGATTTGTTTTTATTACATAATGAATATATTTCACATTCTAAACTAATAGATCCAAAATTATGGGCTATCCGATCTTATTGGAAAAGAGTTATGGAAAAATTATTTTATTTACTTAGTCCTCTTTTATAAAATTTTCTATATATTTTATTAAAAAATTAAGATCTTTTAGATAAATTAAAAAATAATATAATTATGCACTATTATAAAAAATTACTGATTAATAAAAATTATTGCTTTAAACAAATAAAATTTCTTTAATATACTAAATTTATTTTTTTTTAAATATTTTAGTTAATTTATCTTTTTGAATTTCTATTACATAAAATTTTTTATAAAATATTCTAAAATATTAAAAAATTTCAAATTTTTAATTAAATAACAACATAAAGAAATGAAATGTGAAAATTATAATAATAAATAATTTTAATTATGTTTAAATTTTTATAAAAATATATAAATTTTTAGAATTTTTTATAAAATTTAAAAATTTTTAAAGATTCTTTTTCGATAAAATTATAACAACAATTTTAAATTTTTATAAATATATTATATATTAAACTTATTTTATTAAAAAATTTTTATGATTTATATACGGAATATGCAATATACAATTTATTTTCTCATTTTTTAATTTTTCATATTATTATTTTATCCTGAAATATTTATATATAAAAAATTTTTTAATAGCTATAAAGGATAAAATTTTATTTCAAATAATGTTAAAAGTTTAAAACTGTAATATATTTTATAAAAATTGTTTAAAATAATCTCTATTTTACAATTAATATTTACTCAGTTTTTTAAATTCTAAAAACTTTCATTTTACAAAATTCATATTTTTAATTGATAATTATGTAGGCATTTTATAAAGCGTTGTATATGCAATGCCTACATATTAGTACTAATTATTAATAATTCATAATGAATACATATTAATATTATTAATAATTTGTAAAAAACTAACCTTAAACTAAATTTTTTATTAACTTTCAATAGGAAAAATATGACCCATTTTTTTTGCTTTAGTATTTAAATACTTGAAATTATTAATGTTTTTTCCTGTAATTAATGAAATTCTTTCTATAATTTTAATTCCATTTTCATTTAATATTTTTACTTTTAAAGGATTATTGGTTAGCAATCGTATTTTTTTTATATCTAATAATTTAAATATATCAGCACAAAAGGTAAAATCTCGTTCATCCTCAGAAAATCCTAAATAATGATTAGCTTCTACGGTATCTAAACCAATATCTTGTAATGCATAGGCTTTAATTTTATTTGACAAACCAATGTTTCTACCTTCCTGACGATGGTATATAAGAATGCCACTTCCAGCTTTTGTAATTTTCATTAATGCTGATTGTAACTGAAAACCACAATCACATCGCAAACTAAACAATGCGTCACCAGAAAGACATTCAGAATGAATTCTTGATAAGACTGGATGACGATTTTTTATGTCTCCATAAACTAAAGCTATATGATTTTTACCTCCATTTTTTTCTTCAAAAACAATCATAATAAATTCACCAAAAATGGTAGGTAACTTAGATTCCGCTATCCTTTTAAGCTGCATATATTCTCCATTATTATTTTGTTGAAATTTTTACTTATTTTCAAATAAAATTTACTTTAACAAACTTATAAGTATACAATACTTAAACATGTTATAATTTTTATATAGTTATTTTAATTAAATTAGTAAAATTAATTATGTAAAAATAGTATATTTATTAAAACTTTTTAATAAAAATATTAATACAAAACATTATATTTATAAATTTTTAAAAAATTAAATATATAAAAATTAAACTAAATATATTATAAATATTTATTTATACTGTATATATTTCTAAAACACAATTTATGATGAATTATAAAATTCAAAAAATTAAGATATAACTACAATCGTTATTTTACTTTCTCAACTAAATACGAAATAGTTTTCTTGTATTTTTTTAAGTTAATTAGTATCATTAAATTTAGTATTTATTATAATGTCATACTTTTATATCAAAATCATTAAATGTTTTTTAAATTAAAAGTCGAAATTTTAAAATTATTTTAAAGAATATAATTTTTAGAAATTTTTGTGTTTTATTTTTCACAACTTTTAAATATAAAGTATTTAAAATAACATAAATTATTAATTTCAATTAATAAAAGGTTTATAGCATATGATTTTAAAATTTTTTGTTAAAAAACCAAATATAATTATTGCTTTAGATTTTTTTAATAAAGATAAAGCTTTAAAATTAATAGAACATCTTGATCCTAAAGTTTTTTCTTTAAAAATAGGAGCAATTATGTTTACTTTGTTTGGAATTAAATTTATAAAAGAACTGCAAATAAAAGGATTTAAAATTTTTTTAGATTTAAAATTTTATGATGTTCCAAATACAGTATTTAAAACTATTCAATCTATAGAAAATTTAGGTGTATGGATGGTAAGTTTACATATTTGTGGTGGAATACAAATGCTTAAATCAGCACAATTAGCATTAAAAACTTATCGCAAAAAAAAGCCTTTATTAATGGGTGTCACAATGCTAACAAGTTTAGATAAAAACGACATTCAAAATATAGGAGTTAATATATCAATAAAAAATTATGTTCTAACATTGTCAAGATTAGCACAAAAATGTAATTTAGACGGAATTATTTGTCCTGGCAATGAAGTATTAAATATTAAAAATAAATTAGGAGATACGTTAAAAATATTAACTCCTGGTATTCATTTACCAGATAACATTTTTTTTGACCAAAAAAATGTAATTACTCCATTAATTTCGAAAAAGTACAATATTGACTATATAGTTATAGGAAGAGCTATTACATCTTCTAAATATCCCTTAATTGCACTTAAAAAAATTCAAATTGAACTACATTCTGACTAAAAAATCAAAAACTATTTTTGACAGTTTTGAAATTTTTATGCTGCAATTCTGCATGATATGATGAGCGAACAAATGGTCCACAAAAAGCTTTGTCAAAACCAATAGATAATGCTTCTTGTTCTAAATGAGTAAATTCTAATGGATTAACATATCTCTGTACTGGAAAATGAAAAATACTAGGCTGAAGATATTGACCTAAAGTTAATATTTTTACTCCATTGTTAACTAAATCTTTCATAACTTGTATTATTTCTTTTTCTGTTTCTCCTAACCCTAACATTAATCCTGATTTTGTTGGAATACTCGGATTATTTTTTTTAAAGATTCTTAATAATTTTAAAGAATTCTCATAAATTGCTCCAGGTCTTATCAATTTATATAATCTTGGAACATTTTCTAAATTATGATTGAATATATCTGGCGGAGATAAACTAATAATTTCAACAGCTTTTTCCAATGCACCTCTAAAATCTGGAACTAAAATTTCAATTACGACATCTTTTCTTTTTCGAATAGCCTTAATACAATCCAAAAAATGTTGTGCACCTTTATCTTTCAAATCGTCTCTTGCTACTGATGTAATAACAATATGATTTATATTAAAATCTATTACAGCTTGAGCTAATTGTTGGGGTTCTTTTAGATTAATATTTGAAGGTTTACCATAACCTATTGCACAAAACGAACATCTTCTCGTACAAATAGTACCAAGAATCATAAATGTAGCAGTCCCACTGTTATAACATTCAGATATATTAGGGCATAATGCCTGTTCACATACAGTATGTAATTTATTTTTATTCAGAAAATGTTTAGTGTCATAAATTTTTTTTGTATCAGATGGAAATTTAATTTTAATCCATTGTGGTTTTTTTAAAATAGCACTATTGCAATTAGAAAAATCTTGCGTTAACGCTTTTTTTTTATATATTTTACTTTTACACATCTTATTGAAGAATTTAGATTCTTTTGTATACATTTATTTAATTTCCATAAAATTAAAATAAATAATTCTTTTCGAAAATTTATAATGTACAAGTGTATTATAAATTTTCGAAATATACTACCAATCGATTTTTAAGAATTATAAATTTATTTTAACTAACAATATAAAATCATATAAAATATTTTTTTATATTTTTAATTAAAACTAATTGAACTATTTTAAAATTTAAATGAGGTTTAATATCAATAACTTGAGTCATTTTGAAATTATTTCCACATGGATAAATATAATTAAAAGGAGATAAATCCATATCAATATTTAAAGCAATTCCATACAGAGAACAGCCTTTTTTAATTCTTAAACCAAAAGAACATATTTTTTTGTTATTTATATATATTCCAGGAAATTCATTTAATATATAAGCATAAATAGAAAAATGTCTTAAAGTAGATAGTATTATATTTTGTAATAATAAAATAAAATTTTTAACAGTTAACTTACGACGCACTAAATCTATTAAAAAATAAGCTATTAACTGCCCTGGCCCATGATATGTTGTTTTTCCTCCTCGATCACTAAATATAATAGAAATATTCTGTGGAACGATCCAATTATATTTGTGCTCACTAACTCCAAATGTAAAAATAGGATAATGTTGCACTAACCATACTTCATCTGTTGAAAATTTATTTCGTGTAATAGTAAAATTCCGCATATAATTCGATACAACATTAATATCACGTAACCCCAAATTACGAATTTTTACTTTAAATGTCATAGTTATTTACTAACCTATTGAAATAGTACGATGTATTATGTTTAAAATATGAACTTCAAATATTACTAATAAATAAAATTGATTAAAAAAAAATCTTGCATAAATTGAAGATATCAATTATCTTTAAAATTGTGTATACATTTAAATATTTAGTTAATAAAAATAGATCTTAAAGCTACAATAATAAATTCAACACCTATAGCCATCAAAAGTAAACCCATAATTCTAGTCATTATATTAATACCATTTTCTCCTATGAACTTTACAATTACAGGAGCAATTTTAAATAAACACCAGCATAGGAACGAAAAAAGAACTATTGTAATAGTACATCCTAAAATATTAATCCAACTTGAATAATGTGTGCTCCAAATTATAGTAGCACTAATAGCTCCTGGCCCGGCTATTAAAGGCATAGCTAATGGAACAACTGCAACGTTTTGAGCAAAATTGTTCTTTAATTTTTTATTTTTACTATGTTTTATATTTTCTATTAATTTTCCATTAACCATAGAAAATGCAATAGAAATAATCAATATTCCTCCAGCAATGCGAAAAGAATTTAAAGAAATGTTAAATAAATCTAAAATAATATTACCAAAAAGTAACGAAAAAAACAAAATAAAAATTACAGATAAATTTGCAATAAAATTTGTTTGATTTCTTTCTTTTATAGATTGAGTATTAGTAATACTAGTAAAAATAGGAATCATTCCGATCGGATTAACTAAAGCAAACAAACTAAAAAAAAAGCTTATGTATACAGATAAATCAAAAACAGGAATATTCATATTTCACTCCGAAATTATTATGGATTAAATAAAAAATTAAGAAACAAAAAAAATAAAATTAAAAAGATTCAATATAAATTCACAAAACACATAAAATAGTTAAATATACTATTTCTATTAAAAAATTTTAGAAATGTTAAATTTATTAAATAAATTTTATAAAATATTTAATTCAAAACTATTTTTACAAAAAGTTATGTTTAGCATATGAAATTTAAAAAAATGATATAAATATTATTTATAAGATAATATTTTTATATTAAATAGGTTTTCCTATAATACTTTTTGTTTCTATTTTTACATCTATCAATATAATTTTAATAATATTAGAAATAGTATAATGTTTTTTCCCCATTATATACACAATTCCTTTCTCTTTATCGCATACTACTTCATGTTTTATACTATGTAAAAAAGAAGATGGTATGAAAACATTTGCTCCATTTTCTAACAATTTAGTTTTCATTCCTGAACGAAATATATCAATTATTTTAGCATTAAAAATTTTTCCTTGATAATCTATGTTTTTAAAAAAAGAAATGTATAACCAATTTGTTATATCTCGTTCTGCTGTCCTTATACGGCGACGCCGATCATTTATTATGTTCAAAACTTCATGTGTAGGGGAAATAAGCGTCCCTTTTCCTGTAATAATTACTTTCAAAAGTCGATGATTAATCATATCACTGTACTTTCTAATAGGGGATGTCCATGTAGCATAAACGGGAAAACTTAAAGCAAGATGAGGTCCTGGTATATTACTAATTTCTGCGAAAGATAAAAACTTTTGAATACGGCTATCAAGATAATCATTTGAAAAATCATTTAATATATTTCTCAGTCTTCGAAAACCTTCTAAAGTTTGAATATCATTTACAGTTAATGAAATTCCATATTTTTTTAAAAATGTAATAGCATTCTTAGCGTTAGTAAGTTCAAAACCAGAATGTATATTGTATATTCCAAATCCTAACTTATCTGATAATAATTTTGCTGCACACATATTAGCTGCAATCATAGCTTCTTCAACAATTTTATGAGCTATTCTTCTAGGTTCAATATATATATCTAATATTTTAAAATTTTCTGATAATTTAAAAATATATTCTGGACGTGCTTTAAATAATAAAGCATTTTTTTTTCTCCATTGAATTCGTAAACTACAAAATTCATGTAATAAATACAGTTGATTAGAAATCAAATCAGATTCTGGAAACCATGTTCCTTTTTTTTCTAACCAATCTGATACAGAATCATACGATAATTGAGATTTAGAAATAATCCAAGTCAAAAAGAAATTAGTATGTTCGTGCAGTATTTCTCCATTGCAATCAAAAGAAATTTGACAAGCAATAGCAGGACGACGTACATTTTTTTTTAATGAACATTTATCTTCTGATAAAATTCTAGGTAACATAGGAACATTAAAACCAGGCAAATAATTTGTAAATCCTCTTTTTAATGCACTAGTATCTAATGAGCTTCCTAAAGTAATATATGCAGTAGGATCTGAAATAGCAACAATTAAGCTAAATGTGCCTGAAGATTTCTTTTCTATAAATAAAGCATCATCGATATCCTTTGTAGAACAATGATCAATAGTAATAAAATTCAAATGAGTTAAATCTACTCTTTTATAACTGTCATTGAAAATAATATCATGACTACTATATTGAGGTTCGGATAGTTCTAATTTATGACGTGATAAAGTTACTATCCAAGGTACTAATGGATTATCTTGTTCAATAATAAAGTTTACCAATTTAGCTAAAAACCTATTATCGCCTTTCAATTTATGTTGAATTAAAACAGCTGTTGCCCAATCTCCATTTTGAGTATTATTAGGAAATGAACTAGAAACTATACAAAAAATTGGTTCTTTAAAAAATGGAAAATTTGGTTTTATATAAATGTTTTCTTTAAACTTCTGTATTTGTCCTACGAATGTAGATAAAAATGGTTCTATTAATTTTTCTGGATATACAATATCTCGAAAATTTTCAGTTTTTATTTGTGCTATAATGCGATCTCCATGCATTACCTTTTTCATATTTTTTGGTGGTATAAAATAACTAGTATGTGAATCTACTTCCAAAAATCCAAATCCTTTATTTGTACTTTTTACCACTCCTTCAATACGTGGTATTTGAGAACGTAATTTTGTTTTTAGTTTCGAAAGCAACGGATGATTATGAAACATATCTATAAAACCTATATTAAATAAATGAAATAAAATATTAACTTTGATATTTATAAAAATTAATAACGTATTTATTTTTAATAAAAAATTAAAAAATAATTTAATTTTTATAAATATATTTTTATCTTCCACTCAATTCATAGAAGTAATATTAAAACCACCATCTACATAAATGACTTGACCAGTAATACCTTTTGATAAATTAGAACACAGAAATGCTGCAGTATTTCCGATATCTTCAATAGTCACTTTTGCTTTGTAAGGAGCTATAACATTACTATAATTTAGTATTTTCCGAAAATTTTTAATTCCATAAGAAGATACAGTTCTTATAGGCGCTGAAGAAATTGCATTTACTCTAATATTATCAATACCCATACTGTTTGCCATATATCTTACATTACATTCTAAAGATGCTTTAGCAATGCCCATAATATTATAGTTAGGAACTACTCTTTCAGAACCTATATAACTTAAAGTTAAAATAGAAGAATGCTCCTTTAACATAAATCGACATTCCTTAGCCATTCCTACAAAACTATAAGAACTAATGTCGTGTACCTTTAAAAAATCGTTTCTCGTTATATTTCTAATATAATCTCCAGACATTTGATTTTTTGGAGCAAAAGAAATAGAATGTACAAATCCATCAAATTTCTTCCATTCTTTTGATATATTTAAAAATAATTGTTTAATACTTTTATCATTAGAAACATCACATGGAAATACAATTTTCACTCCTAATTCTCTTGATAAAGAATATACTTTTTCTTTTACTTTATTTACATGATATGCAAAAGCTAAAGTTGCATTTTGTGAAATCATTGCTTTTGCTATTCCAAAAGCTATAGAATTTCGGTTTGCTATTCCTGTAATCAAAATTTTTTTACCTTTCATAAAACCCATATTTTAAAAATCCTATAAAAATTTTGTTGTTGTAAAAAATACAAAAATTTTAGATCATCTCAATGATTTATAAAAATATTTAAATTATATATCAACATAACTTTTTTAAGATATTTCCAGATTTGTAACTCTGAATTTTTTTTTTATATGATTAAAAAATTCTTTTTTTTTCATTTTATTTAATTTCTTTATCGCTTTAACTTTATTATTAGATAAAGTTCTTAAAAACATATTAGGTCCATTTGAATATGATATAATTGTAGCGTATCTTAATATTTCTGGATTATGAATACCCAATAGATTTTTTTTCTGTAAAACATGAATATATGCTGTTCCTATATCTATGTTAATTTTAGGATTATATAAATCGCGAACAGAAGGTTGACCTATTTTCCCTAAGAAACGATATACTTCTTTTCCTGCGCTAAATCTCTTTATTTGCATTAATCCAATAGCTTTGGAACGACTAATAGCTCGTGAATTTCCAGATGATTCTGCACAAATAATAGACATAATCAAATTTTTATCGACATCATATTTCTTTGAAGATTTTTTAATAATTGTAAACCAAGACTCAATAAAATTAGTCGAACAAAAATGATTACATATTGACACTTTATAGTAGTATGTATGTTTTTTTTTAACTTTTTTAAATCCAGAACACAATGTTATAATAAAAATAATATATACAATTAATATTGTTTTTTTTTTAATAATTTCAGTTTATACATAAATATTTTTAAAAATAGAATTTTTCTAAATTACATAAGGTATTTAAATTTTTTAGTATTGTAATATTATGATAAAAATACAATTTTTAATATAAATTAAATTTTTTATTCATGATATTGTTTATTTTTAAAGTTTTTTGCTAATTTTGTTGATAATCCTAAATAATTCATTGGTGTTAACTGAATTAGTTGTATTTTTTCTTCTTCTGGAATAGTTAAACTATTAATATAACTATGAATAATAGCTGAATTAATTTTATTTCCTTTTGTTAAAATTTTTAATTTTTCATAAGAATTTCTTATTCCATATTTACACATTACAGTATGAATAGGTTCTGCTAGTATTTCCCAGTGCTTATCCAAATCTTCTAGTAATTGTACTTCATTAACTTTTAATTTTTGAACTCCTATTATAAGAGAATCATACGCTATCATTGAATATGCTATTATTGATCCTATATTCCGTAAAACTGTAGAATCACTCAAATCTCTTTGCCAACGAGAAATAGGTAGTTTATTAACGCAATGACTGATTATAGCATTTGCTAATCCTAAATTTCCTTCAGAATTTTCAAAATTTATAGGATTGATTTTATGAGGCATAATAGACGATCCAACTTCATGCGAATTATTTTTTTGAATAAAATAATTTAATGAAATATATCCCCACATATCTTGATTAAAATTAATTAAAATTGTATTAACCCTAGCTATACAACTAAAAAACTCAGAAATATAATCATGTGGTTCAATTTGAGTAGTATAAGGATTCCATGTTAATCCCAGAGACATAACAAAATCTTTACTTACTGTATGCCAATCAATATTAGGATACGCAACTAAATGAGCATTATAATTTCCAGTAGAACCATTTATTTTTCCTAATAGATTTATATTTTTTAATTGTTTAAGCTGGCGTTCTATTCTATAAGAAAAATTAACCATTTCTTTCCCTATAGTTGAAGGAGTAGCTGGTTGTCCATGAGTACGAGATAAAATAGGAAAATTATAATAATGAGATATAATCTTCTTTATTTCTTTTATAATATTACTCCAAATTGGAACAATAATTTTTTCTCTAGCAGTTTTTAACATTAAAGAATAAGCTAAATTATTTATATCTTCTGAAGTACATAAAAAATGTACTAAATTAATAACTTGATGTTTTCCTAGTATTTTAAAAAGTTTATCCTTTAAAAAATATTCTATTGATTTCACATCATGATTAATAGTTTTCTCTAATTTTTTTATGTTTTGAGCATCATTTTCGTTAAAATTATTTATAATTTCATCAAAATAATAATTAATGTTTATATTTTTCTTCAAAGATATATTTATTTCATTTAATGTTAATAATTTTTTTAACCACAATAATTCGATTTTTACACGAAATTTTAAGAATGCATATTCACTAAAAATATCGCGTAATTTCGAGGTATGATTACTATAACGCCCATCAATAGGTGAAATAGCTGTAAGAGATGATAATATCATGATATATTTGCCTCTTTTAAAATATAAATTATAAATTTATAGATAAAAATCAAGAACAAAAATTTTTCAATACACTATCAACTTGATTATATATCTGATTTTTAAAATAATAAGATTAAAAAATTTTAACTAATTTTTTCTATAAAACAATCGAACAAATTCTTGTATGCAATACACAACAAATTTTATTGTGTATTAATAAATTTTTAACACTCCTTAAGAACCAAATATTTCTATTTGTGCACCTAATTGTCTAAACATATTTTTAATATTTGATCAAACAATATATCACATGAATTAAAACAGTTTATATTTTTTTAATTAATTTAGAAATTCATTGATGTAGCATTTCATCATAAATAATATTTTTATTCGATTTTTTTAAAACAATTATTCTGAGTATATGGTGTAATGTTTTTCTTAAAATATTATAACTGTTAGAATTGTTCAATAAACAAAAAGTAATGTAATTATTCCTAATTTTAAATTGTTTTCTGAATTTTTTATACAGATAACATGATTCTCTGATCAATATTTAATATGACTATCAATACTTTTACGTACATTGAAATCATATATTTCGACATGAGACAATTAAAAACAACAGCAATAGATTGAAATATTTTAAAAAGAGATAATATAATTGAATAAAAATTTTTAGTCACAAATTATACTTTCCCAATATTTGAAATATTATAATATACTTAAGTTGTTAACATAGGTAATCTTTTTTTAATAATCCCCCCTCCAAGGCATATTTCAGACGAATAAAACACTGCAGATTGTCCAGGAGTAATTGATGAAACTGGATGCTTAAACAAAACTTTAAGAAATTTCTTTTTATACATAAGTATTTTACACATAATATCATCATGACAATATCGTATTTTTACTGAACATGAAAAAGGGCTATCTAACATTATATTATTTATCCAGTGTAATTTATATGCTATTAAACCTATAGACATCAAGTGAACATTATTTATACCTTGAGCTACTGTTAAAGTATTTAAAACAATGTCTTTTTTAACGACATACCATGGAATATTTTTAGTATTTTTCATTCCTCCTATTCCTAATCCTTTTCTTTGTCCTATAGTATAATGTATTAATCCTTTATGTTTTCCTATAACGTTTTTAGAAGTAGTTATTATATCTCCTTTTTTGTGAATAATATAAGTACTTAGAAAATTATTAAAGTTCTTGGGATTAATAAAACAAATTCCAGTAGAATTTTTTTTGTTAGATACAATTAAATTTAAACTTTTAGCGAGTTTCCGAACAATATTTTTAGTCAATTGACCTAAAGGGAATAAACATTTACTAAGAACCTTATTTTTAATTGTATATAAAAAATAACTTTGATCTTTTGCAGAATCCATACCTTTTAAAAGAATAAAAGATGACTTGAATTTTTTTTTGCGTACATAATGACCAGTAGCAATGAAATCTGCATTTAAATTATTGAAAGCAAACTCATAAAACATTTTAAATTTTATTTCTTTGTTACATAAAACATCAGGATTAGGAGTTTTTCCCAACTGATATTCTTTTAAAAATTTTTTAAATACATTATTCCAATATTCAAAAGAAAAATTGACTTTATTTAAACGTATTCCCAGTTGATTACAAACATTTTCAGCATCTTCTAAATCTATTTTTGAAGAGCAATACAAAGAATTATCATGTTCTTCCCAATTTTTCATAAATAATCCTTCTACATGATAATTCTGATTTTTTAAAATCCAAGCAGAGACAGAAGAATCTACTCCCCCAGACATAGCTAGAATTACTTTCTTTTTTGATATTAACATATAGTAAGTTTTAAAAATATTGTTTAATAATTATATATGAATTTTTTATCTATATTAAAATAAAATTATTAATAACTTTACATTATATATAATAATATAGACTATTTTAAAAATAATTTTTATCATGTAAAAATATAATAATAAAAATGTTTCTAATCAAGAATACTTTAATATTTTAATCATATAAGTTTTAAAAATATAGTTTATATCTTTTTTTAATCTTAACATGTCATTTTTTAGTATTAATTTGAATATATATCATTCAAAATGTAAAAAAATGAATAAAATATTAAATTGTAAAAACACATTAAAATTTTTTTAAAAATACTAATTCAATTTAACATAAAAAATAGTTCATTATATAAAAAGCGACGTAAAAATAAATGAAAGAAATAAGAAATTTTTGTATTATTGCTCATGTTGATCATGGAAAATCAACTATCTCTGATAGATTAATTCAAATGTGTGGAGGATTATCAGAAAGAGAAATGCGTTCTCAAGTATTAGATTCCATGGATTTAGAAAGGGAGAGAGGAATTACAATTAAAGCACGAAATGTTACAATACAATATAAATCTATAAAAAAAAAAACATATCAGTTAAATTTTATTGATACTCCTGGACACGTAGATTTTTCATATGAAGTATCGCGCTCTTTATTTGCTTGTGAAGGAGTTCTGCTTATTGTAGATTCAGCACAAGGAGTTGAAGCGCAAACTGTATCAAACTGTTACAAAGCTTTAAATATGAATTTGAAAATTATACCTGTTTTAAACAAAATCGATTTACCTAATTCTAATCCTGAAAAAGTCAAAAAAAATATACAGGAAATTATTGGAATTTCAACTGAAAATTCAGTGTATTGTTCAGCTAAAACTGGTGAAGGTATTTTAAATTTATTAGAACGTATTATTTGCGATATACCACCTCCATTAGGAAACAATACTAATGAATTGCAAGCTTTAATCATTGATTCTTGGTTTGATAACTATTTAGGTATAATATCCTTAATTTGCATAAAAAATGGAGTTCTTAAAAAAAAATCTCAGATCAAAGTAATGAGTACAGGAAAAATTTATTTTGTAGAAAAGATAGGAATATTTACTCCAAAACAAATACATAAAAATTCTTTACAATGTGGAGAAATAGGTTGGATCGTATGCGGAATTAAAAACATTTCTGGAGCACCTGTTGGAGATACGTTAACTTCCATATATAGTTCAAACAAACATGTATTACCCGGATTTAAAAAAATTAAACCTAAAATTTATGCAGGTTTATTTACTATTCAATCAAATCAATTTAAAATCTTTAAAAATGCATTAAGAAAATTAAGTTTAAATGATTCATCACTTTTTTATGAACCTGAAACTTCTATAGCGTTAGGATTCGGATTTAGATGCGGATTTTTAGGACTTTTACATATGGAAATTATACAAGCACGATTAGAAAGAGAATATAATCTAGAAATAATAACTACTATTCCCAATGTTATATATAAAATTATTACCAATGATAATAAGATAATTTTTTTAGATTCTCCATCGAAATTACCAAAATTAAATTTAATAAAAGAAATTCAAGAACCTATAGCTAAATGTAAAATTCTTCTTCCAACACAATATTTAGGAAATATATTATTATTATGTTCCATAAAAAGAGGAACGCAAAATAACTTAACTTATTATGGAAATCAAGTATTGTTAGACTATAATATACCTATATCAGAAATTATATTAGATTTTTTTGATCAACTTAAATCAAAATCTAGTGGATATGCTTCTTTAGAATATAATTTTGAATCATATGAATCTTCCGACATGCAAAAATTAGAAATATTAATTAATCATAAAATTATTGATGCTTTATCATTAATTGTTCACAAGAAAAAAGCAATCGTTCAAGGACGAAAAATAATAGAAAAGATGAAAACATTAATTCCTAGACATCAATTTAATATTACTATTCAAGCAGTAATAGGGAAAAAAATTATTGCACGATCTATTATTAAACAACTCAGAAAAAATGTTCTAGAAAAATGTTACGGAGGTGACATAACTAGAAAAAAGAAATTATTAAAAAAACAAAAAATGGGGAAAAAGAAAATGAAGAAAATAGGAAATATCAATATACCAAAAGAAATTTTTTTATCAGTGCTGAAAAATAAATTTAATTAAAAATTAAAAAATGTGGAATTTTATGAATAGCGATTATTTAATTATATCATTGATAATTTCTTTATCAGTCACAGGAATATTTTGGACTCTACAAAAAATAAAACAATTCAAAAAACAAAAAAAAAAAGAAAAATGAAATATATAAAACGGAAAATATTAATAAAAAATTAATATATTTTAATAGTTTAATTCAATTCCTTGCATCTCTTTTTCCTATTTTTCTTGCAATATTTTTAATTAGATCATTTTTGTATGAGCCGTTTAAAATTTCGTCTGAATCAATGATGCCTACATTATTTGCAGGTGATTTGATATTAGTAGACAAGTTTTCTTATGGAATTAAAAACCCCATTACTCATACTAAATGGATTAATGTAAACAATCCTCAACATGGCGATGTAATAGTTTTCAAATATCCTTTAAATACACATTTAAATTATATTAAGCGCGTAATTGGATTACCTGGAGATAAAATTATATATAATTCATCTTCTAAAAATCTAATTGTGCAATTTAAAAATTCCAAGAAAAGAATTTTTATTTCTCACATTAATACAAAACCTAGTAATTTTATTCAAATACTTAACGATAATATAAAGATTCCTACTTTCTATGATAACTTTACAAGATCTTCTAAACAAATAAAAAATAATTTTTTTCATTTAAATATGTGTACAGAACAATTACAAAAATTAAAATATAAAATATTATTTTCGCAAGAAATAATTGAAAAAACATATATGTATTTTCAGCAAATTAATCACAATAAAGGCGAATGGATTGTTCCTGATGAAATGTATTTTGTAATGGGAGACAATAGAGATAATAGTTTAGATAGTCGGTATTGGGGATTTGTTCCAGAAAAAAATTTAGTAGGAAAAGCTATAATTATATGGATGAGTTTTGAAAAAATAAAAAATAGTTGGATAGAAAATATTCGAATTAATCGAATTGGAAGTATATATTGAAATGATTTAAGATATGTTACCATTTCATATTATTCAATATATATAAAATTGTTATTTAATATGAAAATTATTAAATCAGTGTGACTAATATTAACATGAATTATAATGTAATACAAAAATTACAAAAAACTTTAGGATATACTTTTTCTAAAAAAAAATTACTAATTCAAGCACTAACTCATAGAAGTGCAAATAGCAAACATAACGAAAGATTAGAATTTTTAGGTGATTCTATTCTAAGTTTTGTAATAGCTAACGCACTATACCATTATTTTCCTAATGTGAATGAAGGAGGAATGAGCCGCATGAGAGCAACATTAGTGAGGGGTAATACTTTAGCAAAAATAGCATATGAATTTAATTTAGGAAATTATTTGCAATTAGGACAAGGCGAATTAAAAAGTGGTGGTTTCAAAAGAGAATCAATATTAGCAAATACAATAGAAGCTATTATAGGAAGTATATTTTTAGATAGTAATTTGCATACAGTAGAAAAATTAATTTTAAAATGGTACAAAAATAGATTAGAAAAAATTAGTCCTGAAGATACTCAAAAAGATCCAAAAACCAGATTGCAAGAATATCTACAATCAAGACATTTACCTTTACCTTCATATTTAGTAGAACAAGTATATGGAGAAGCACATAACCAATTATTTACTATTTATTGTGAAATTTCTGGAATAAATGAAAAATCCATTGGAATTGGTTCTAGTCGAAGAAAAGCAGAACAAGAAGCTGCTCAAAATGCATTGATAAAATTAGGATTAGAATGAAGAAAATAATTTATTGTGGTAAAATTACTATTGTTGGGAAGCCTAATGTAGGAAAATCAACACTTATCAATACATTAGTTAAGTCAAAAATATCTATAGTTTCTAAAAAACCACATACTACTCAAAGTAATATTATTGGAATTCAAAACACCAGTATTTTTCAAGCAATTTATACAGATACACCGGGAATATCTTATAAAAATTTGTATTTTAAAAATAAAAAAAAATATCATTACATTAAAAAATTATGTAAAAATTCAGAATTAACATTATTGATTTTAGATAAAGCAAATTGGACATCAGAAGACGATTTAGTGCTAAATATCATAAAATATAATGTTACTCCTGTAATAGCTATTATTAATAAAAACGACAAAATTTCTAACAAAAAAATATTATTACCACATATTGATTTTTTAAAAGATAAACATCCTTTTAAACATATTTTACCTATTTCGGGAAAAACAGGAGAAAACATCAATTTACTATCATGTATAGTACAAAAATTTTTACCAAAATCTGAACCGAAATTTCTATGTGATCAAATTACAAATTATGACTTAAATTTTAAAATAAAGGAGATTATTCGAGAAAAATTTATATTTTATTTAAGAGATGAACTATCTTATTCAATAAAAATTATCGTGAAAAACATTAATATTAATAAGATAGGAATGTATATTATAAAAGCAAACGTTTTCGTAAAAAATAACCAACATAAAAAAATTGTTATTGGAAATAATGGAAAAATAATAAAATTATGTGGTACTATGGCTAGAAAAGAAATAGAAAAATATCTCAAAAGTTCAGTATATCTATCAATATTTGTAACTAAAAATAAAAAAATATATTCTGAAATTTAAAATACTAAATTCATAAATAATATATTCAAAAAATATACAAGTTTATTTACAAATATTTTAAGAAAATAAAAACGAAAATTTTTAAAAATTATTATTACTTGAGGTTTTAAAAATTTTATGAGTATTGTTGGAATAGGAATTGACATTATATCTATCAAAAGAATTCAAAGAATAGCTTATAAAAAATTTGGAGAAAAATTATCGCGTCGTATATTATCTAAAAATGAACTAAAAGAATACAAAAAAAATACAAACCCTGTTCTATTTTTAGCAAAAAGATTTTCTGTAAAAGAAGCAGCTTCAAAAGCTTTAGGTATAGGAATAAGGAATGGAATAAAATTTAACAATTTTGAATTATATCATGATAATTTAGGCAAACCTTATTTAAAGATGTTAAAACAAGCAAAAAAAGCTTCTACAAAATTAAATATTAGTTTAATCCATGTGAGCTTAAGTGATGAAAAATCATATATTACTTCTGTTGTTGTAATTGAAAAATAAAATTAATACAAATGAAATTTTTAAAAATTGTTTTTTCTTTTATGCTGAAAAAAAAATTTCAGTATATTTTTACAATCTTCTTGTAAAACATTTTTTGTAATTTTTATTTTATTTTGGTGAATTGTTTTTAATAAATAATCGTTAAAATGGGTATAATTTTTTTTGCATTTTTTATAACTTGTTCCAAATACTAGTCGAGATATTCTACTATGTAGAATTGCTCCATAACACATAAAACACGGTTCTAACGTAACGTACAAAGTAGTACTAAGTAAACGATAATTTTTCAAAAATGTTCCTCCTGAGCGCAATGCTATTATTTCAGCATGAGCAGTAGGATCATGTCGTGTAATAGAACTATTTGCTCCTTCTCCAATAATAATATTATTTAAAACTAAAACTGCTCCAACTGGAACTTCTTCTTTTATTTCAGCTGATTTAGCAAGATTTAAAGCTTGTTCCATAAAGTATATATCATTTTTTTTCATTTTTTCCTAAGTAAATTAGTAATTTAATCATTAAATTTAAATATGAAAATTAATTTGTTCTTTTTAAAATTCTACTTTTCTCTAATTTCCATTGAGATTTTTTCTTAGTTTCACGTTTATCATATTGTGTTTTTCCTTTTGCAACAGCAATTTCAATTTTACACCAGTTATTTTTTAAAAAACATGATAAAACTATGACAGTATAACCTTTTTTATATATTTTATTTTGCAAAGCAATAATTTCATGCTTATGCAACAATATCTTTTTATCTCTTTGAGGATTACAAATTGGTATACATGATTGCATTGTAGAAATAGTATTAAATTGTGATCCAACTAAGTAACATTCACCTAATCGAAAAGAAATATAGCTATTACTAATGTTTATATTTCTTGATTTAAACGCTTTTACTTCCCATCCAAATAAAACTAAACCTGCTTCTAAACGTTCTTGAATAAAATATTCATATTTTGCTTTTTTATTAACAAAAATGTTTATAATTAGATTATTTGATCTTTTTTTTTCTATCATAAATATCAATCCTTAATAAAATATAAATAATATTTTAAAATATTTATTTTTTAAATTTTTTCTAAAAGATTTTTATTTTTTGTATTACTATTACTTTCTAATAATTAAAAATGACAAAATGTTTTATGAAATTAATTAATATTCTAATTATATACGCTTTAAAAAATAAACAATATATAGAAAAAATGACACTAAAACATAAAATTTCTATAAAAAAAGCTATTTTAACTTCTAACATTATTAAAGATTTAAAAATAAACATTGAAAATAATAATGTAGGAATATATGGAAAAATAGTTGATTTACAAGATTTCGTAAATGATGGAGATCGAATTGAAATTTATAGAACATTACTAATAGATCCTAAAGAACGAAGACGAAAAAATATTCTATTAAAAAATAAATAATTAAAAATATATATCTTGCAGAACAAAACATGTGATAAAAAAACTGCGTTTTCTGCAAGAGAATAATAAAAAGTCGAATTATTTTAAAAGTTTACTATATTTTATAGTTTAGAAACTATCACCATTGCTGGACGTAATAACCTGCCATTCAACAAATAACCTTTTTGCATAACCGAAATAATATGGTTTTCTTCTATATTTTTAGAATGCTGTGTAGCCATAGCCTGATGTACATCAGGATTGAATGGAATGTTCGATTTATATATTGTTTTTAAACCACATTTTTTTAATAATTTCAAAAAATCACTTAATATATTTTCCAATTTTACACATATGGAATCTAACGATGTATCATTTTCTTTAAGCAAATTTAATGAGCATTCAACATTATCAACAACAGGAAGTAATGCACTAATAAAATCATTTAAAGAAAATTTATAAGCATTTTCAATTTCTTTGTTTGCTCTATTCCGATATAATTTTATTTTTTCTTTTGATAATAATTTTTTGTTTGAAATTTTTTCTTCCAAGATCTTTAATTCTTTGTTAAGAATATTAATTTTCTCTGAACTTATTTTTTCCTTTGAAGTTACATCATCACGTTTTTTACTAACATTATTAAAAAAATTATCGTTATCTAATGATTTATCGTTCATATCAATACTCCAAAAATAAAGCATTTCTTTTTATACTTAAAATTTTTTGAATTATTTAAAATAACATTCTTATGTAATGATAAAAATACATATCAAAACTTTTAAAAATCTTGTACTAATGGGGATTTATAAGAAATTCCCATGTCCCATGGCTGTTCAATCCAAACTTTCTGGGGAATATCTATAACATATTTATCTACTAATAGCCTTCCCATTGGCTTAGAAAAAATAGCTACAAAAGTAGCTTTAGGATATATATGACGAATTACTTGACCTGTTCCTCCTGTATCTACTAAATCGTCAACTACAATAATTTTAGATTCGTTAATTTCTTGTTTCGAAGCATATTTTAAAATTCTTAAATCACGCAAATTATTGTGATCATAACTAGATATACATATAGTATCTATAAATCTAATGTTTAATTCTCTTGCTAATAATGCTGATGGAATTAACCCTCCCCTACTAACTGCAATGATACCTTCCCATTGCGTCACTGGAAGCAATTTACAAGCTAATTTTCTAGCATAAATTTGTAGCATATCCCAAGTAACAATGTATTTCTTACTCATATAAAACCTACAATAATGCAATTCTGTATAATCTTTTTAATTAAACAAAAAATCACAAAATTTATGCTAAAATTATTTTTTAAATATGTTTGAAATAAAATTAAATAATATGAAATACAAAAAATACAAGACATGATATATTTAAAATATAAGTTTTTAAAAAGAGATTTTTATTTTTATTTTTTAAAAAATCAATTATTTAAAAAATTCACATTTTTACATTGTTGAACTTTTAAATAAAAATTTTTAACAGTTTTAATTTTTTGAATTAAAATTTTATATAAAAATTATTAAGGAGAGAAAATATATTATAAATTTTTAAAAACTCGTTAAAAAACCGGTGCGGACGGGGCTCGAACCCGTGACCTCCGGCGTGACAAGCCGATATTCTAACCTACTGAACTACCGCACCATACATTCATAAATTTTTTATTAGATTATATGATTTAATTATATCTTTGTCAATACAGTTTAATTTTTACTTTTTATTCATCCATATACATTTTCCTGTTTTTTTTATCATTTTTTGTAAATATTTCTCATGTAAAATAATATCACAATTTTTTGCAAATTTAGACTTTAATTTAAATTTTTTTAAGACATTGCACTTTCTTTTTTTATGATATAGATGATGATTAGTACTTAAAAAAGGTAAAGATTCTTGACGATTTTTCATAAAAATATATACTTTAGCTAATAGTTTAGCATCATAAATAGCACTATGAATATTTCTGTTATTCGTATGAATTTTATATCGCAAACACAAAGCATCTAAAGTATTTTTCTTGCCTGGA
The DNA here is from genome assembly GCA_039829995.1 of Buchnera aphidicola (Nurudea yanoniella). NCBI lineage: Bacteria > Pseudomonadati > Pseudomonadota > Gammaproteobacteria > Enterobacterales > Erwiniaceae > Buchnera > Buchnera aphidicola. Next base: position 265,357 of record CP140036.1, on the reverse strand, counting down.
AATATTTTACGTGCTATTTCTAAAGTATCAATAACATTACAAATATCCAAAATATTTTTTGTATTTAAATTTAACATACTTAATTCATAATTAATAAAACTTATATCAAATTTAGAATTATGAATTATTAGTTCAGAATCTTTTACATATTTTAAAAAATCAGGAGCTATTTCAAAAAATTTAGGTTTATCTAATAAAAAGTTATTAGAAATGCCGTGAATTTTAAAAGCATCTCGATCAATTAATCTATCAGGACAAATATATGAATGAAAATTTTTTTCTATAATACAGTTATCAACAATTTCTACCGCTCCTATTTCTATGATTCTATGAGTTTTATAAAAACATCCTATGCGGTTCATTCCAGTTGTTTCAGTATCTAAAACAATTGTTCTTTTTTCAAGCTTTTTATGTTTCATATATTATAATTATACGGGAAAAAAATTATGTCGCAATATATTAAAGTATTTTCAGATGGATCTTGTTTAGGAAATCCTGGCCCAGGTGGATATAGTTCAATAATTAAATATAAATCCCATGAATTAATAATTAGCTCAGGATTTTATCAAACTACAAACAATAGGATGGAATTAATGGGAGTTATAATTGCTTTAGAAAAACTTAAAAAATCATATATAATAAAAGTTATAATCGATAGCCAATACGTAAAAAACGGAATTGTATCGTGGATAAAACAATGGAAATTAAACAATTGGAAAACTTCGCGCAACAAAAAAGTCAAAAATATTGATTTATGGATGCGATTAAATTACATTTCAAAATTTCACAATATCACTTGGAAATGGATAAAAAGTCATTCAGGACATGTAGAAAATGAAAAATGTAATACTTTAGCTCAATATTCTGCAAAACACCCTACTTTTAAAGATATTGGTTATATACCCTAATATTATGAATGTATCATATTTCAATTTAATTGAATAATAAAATTATTTTAATAAAATATAGAATATTAATATAAATATAAATATGAAAATTAAAATTATTCCAATATTTTGCGATAACTATGTCTGGATAATTATAAATAATAATAATTGTTGTATTATTATTGATCCAGGTGATGATGTTCCAATTTTAAATGCTCTCAAGAAATATAATTTACATCCAGTAGCTATTTTACTTACACACTACCACAAAGATCATATTGGAGGTATAAAAAAATTATTAAAACTATATCCTAAATTATACGTATTTGGACCAAAAGAAGCAATGAAACTTAGAACAGATAAAATTTTGAAAAAAAATAGTTATATTACTATATTAAATTACAAATTTAAAATCATTTCAACTCCAGGTCATACATCTAATCATATTTCTTTTTATAAAAAACCTCATTTATTTTGTGGAGATGTATTATTTTCCGGAGGATGTGGGAAAATAGAAAATGGAATGCTTATAAAAATGTATATTTCATTAAAAAAAATTACACGTTTACCTCAAAATACTTTAATTTATCCGTCTCATGAATATACATTAAATAACTTAAAGTTTTCTAATTCTATGTATCCTAAAAACAAAAAAATATCTAAATTTTTTAAAAATGTTCAAAATCTTCGCATGAAAAATAAAGTTACTCTACCCAGTACTCTTAAAATAGAAAAAGAAATAAATCCATTTTTAAATCTAAATAAAAATTTTGTCAAGAAATCTACAAAAATTCATAAAGACTTAACATTTGAATTAAATATTTTGTCTAAGTTAAGAAAAATGAAAGAGGAATTTCAAAAATGAATATGGAGCTAAGCGGGGTCGAACCGCTGACCTCCTGCGTGCAAGGCAGGCGCTCTCCCATCTGAGCTACAGCCCCGAAAAACAATTATTATTTAATGAAATAATAGGCCTGAGTGGAATTGAACCACCGACCTCACCCTTATCAGGGGTGTGCTCTAACCAGCTGAGCTACAAGCCTGCTTTAAAAGCAACCAGAAAATTTGTGTGGACACGACCTAAAATTAAGAATTATTTGTAAGGAGGTGATCCAACCGCAGGTTCCCCTACGGTTACCTTGTTACGACTTCACCCCAGTCATGAATCACAAAGTGGAAGATGCCCTCCATTAAAAATGGTTAAGCTACCTGCTTCTTTTGCAACCCACTCCCATGGTGTGACGGGCGGTGTGTACAAGGCCCGGGAACGTATTCACCGTAGCATTCTGATCTACGATTACTAGCGATTCCGACTTCGTGGAGTCGAGTTGCAGACTCCAGTCCGGACTACGACGTACTTTATGAGGTTTGCTCATCTTTACAGAGTTGCATCTCTTTGTATATGCCATTGTAGCACGTGTGTAGCCCTGGTCGTAAGGGCCATGATGACTTGACGTCATCCCCACCTTCCTCCGGTTTATAACCGGCAGTCTCCTCTGAGTTCCCGGCCGAACCGATGGCAACAAAGGATAGGGGTTGCGCTCGTTGCGGGACTTAACCCAACATTTCACAACACGAGCTGACGACAGCCATGCAGCACCTGTCTCATAGTTCCCGAAGGCACTTTTTTATCTCTAAAAAATTCTATGGATGTCAAGACCAGGTAAGGTTCTTCGCGTTGCATCGAATTAAACCACATGCTCCACCGCTTGTGCGGGCCCCCGTCAATTCATTTGAGTTTTAGCCTTGCGACCGTACTCCCCAGGCGGTCGACTTAACGCGTTAGCTTCGGAAGCCACTTCTCTAGGAAGCAACCTCCAAGTCGACATCGTTTACGGCATGGACTACCAGGGTATCTAATCCTGTTTGCTCCCCATGCTTTCGCACCTCAGCGTCAGTATTCATTTAGGAGGCCGCTTTCGCCACAGGTATTCCTCTAGATATCTACGCATTTCACCGCTACACCTAGAATTCTACCTCCCTCGATGATACTCTAGTATTTCAGTTTCAAATGCAGTTCCTTGGTTAAGCCGAGGGATTTCACATCTGACTTAAAAAACCACCTACGTGCTCTTTACGCCCAGTAATTCTGATTAACGCTCGCACCCTCCGTATTACCGCGGCTGCTGGCACGGAGTTAGCCGGTGCTTCTTTTGCGGGTAACGTCAGAAAAATTTATTTATTAAACAAATTCTTTTTCTTCCCCGCTGAAAGTACTTTACAACCCTAAGGCCTTCTTCATACACGCGGCATAGCTGCATCAGGCTTTCGCCCATTGTGCAATATTCCCCACTGCTGCCTCCCGTAGGAGTCTGGACCGTATCTCAGTTCCAGTGTGGCTGGCCATCCTCTCAGACCAGCTAGAGATCGTCGCATTGGTAAGCCATTACCCTACCATCAAGCTAATCTCGTCTGGGTTCATCTAAAAGCATAAGGCCAAAAAAAACTTTTTGGTCCCCTACTTTGGTTTTTCAACATTATGCGGTATTAGCTATCGTTTCCAATAGTTGTCCCCCTCTTTTAGGCAGATCCCCAGATATTACTCACCCGTTTGCCGCTCGCCGCCAAAAAAATAAAAAATTTTCTCGCGTTGCCGCTCGACTTGCATGTGTTAAGCTTGCCGCCAGCGTTCAATCTGAGCCATGATCAAACTCTTCAATTAAAATTCATTTATAAAAATAAAATTATTTTACATAAGTAAAATATTAAATAATTCATTCTTAAATTTTTGGCGTGCCCACACAAATTTTCTGATATATTTTTAAAGAACATTATTTTTGAACTTTTTACATAATTGCATTTTTTATCTTTTTTGTCAACTCTTTTGAAAACAAATTTCAAATTTATATATAAAATTACTAAAATTTAGACTAATATAAAAAATTATAAATATTTGTCCTTATATAATGAATTTTAAAATTGCATAATTTGAAAATTCATTATAACTTATTATAAATATACTAAATTGATAAAAACTAATATTATTGAATATAGATTATATAAGAAACCAAAATATGAATATAAAGTTAATACTAAAAAAACATACTTCTCAAGCATTAATAAGTTTAGGAATAAAAAATATAAAATATATTGTGATTAATAATACTGGTCAAAAAAAACCATGGAATTATCAAATTGATGGATTGATAAAAATAGCAAAGGAATTAAATATTAATTCTTTCAATTTAGCTAATAAAGTATCTTCAAAAATACGTATACATAACATGTATAAAAAAGTTTTAGTTTCTCAACCCGGTTTTATTAGTATTTTTTTAAATATGCTATGGGTAGAAAAAAAACTAGAAAAAAAAATAAAATCAGCAAGATTAGATGTCAATTATGTTAAGAAAAAAAATATTATTATAGATTATTCATCTCCAAACGTAGCAAAAGAAATGCATGTAGGACATCTTCGCTCAACTATATTAGGAGATGCTACTGCAAGAATTATGGAATTTCTTGGGCATAACGTTATAAGAGCAAATCATATTGGAGATTGGGGTATGCAATTTGGAATGATAATAGCATATCTAAAACAATATAAAGCTAATCCTGAAACGTTCAAAAATTATAATGAAATTTATCAAAAAGCAAAAATTAAATATGATAATGATAAACTATTTTCGAATAAAGTCAAACTTTACACTAAAAAATTACAATCTGAAGATAAATCTTGTATGAAAATTTGGAAAAAAATTGTCAATACTACTATTAAAAAAAACGGAAAAATCTATAAAAATTTAAATGTAACTTTAACTAATAAAAATATTATGGGGGAAAGTTTTTATAGAAAAATGTTATTTAATATTGTAAATGATCTAAAAGAAAAAAAAATAGCCGTGGAATATCATGGTTCAATAATAGTTTTTTTAAATAATTTTAAAAATAGAGATGGAAATCCAATGGGAGTAATTATTCAAAAAAAAGATGGAGGATTTCTATATTCTACTATTGATTTAGCATGTTTAAAGTATCGATGTGAAACTCTTCATGCTGACAAAATAATATATTATACTGACATAAGACAAAATAAACATTTTATGCAGATTATAGAAATAGGGAAAAAAGCAGGATATATTCCTAATTATTTAAAAATAGAACATCATATGTTCGGAATGATATTATCTGAAGATAATCATCCCTTTAAAACACGATCTGGAAATAATATAAAACTGTCTTCTTTACTTGAAAAGGCAATAAAAAAAGCTAAAACTATTATTGCAACAAAAAAAAATACTAAAATATCACAAAAAAGATTAGATTTTTTAGCTAAAAGAATAGGAATTGGAGCAATAAAATATTTCGATTTATCTAAGAATAGAACAACCAATTATGTATTTAATTGGAATAAAATATTATCGTTTAGCGGAAATACAGCACCTTACATGCAATATGCATACACTAGAATACTATCAATTTTTAGAAAACTAAATGTATCTATGATAAATTTACAAGGAAAAATACAGTTAAAAAATAAATTTGAAAACCAACTTGGAATAAAATTACTAGAATTCGAAGAAATAATTACGGACACCGCCAATAAAGGAATGCCTCATATACTCTGTCTATATTTATATCAACTTTCAACACTTTTTTCACAATTCTATGAAAAATGTTCTATTTTGTTCTCTAAAAATACTGAAATACGTTGTAGTAGACTAATATTAGCTTTTTTGACTGCAAGAACACTCAAAAAAGGATTAAATATTATTGGAATATCAACAATAAATTACATGTAAAAAAATAATGATTTTTAAGTAAAATATATAAACTATTTTAAAATTTGTATAAAAATTAAAATATTTTAATAAAAAATTTTTTGCATATCAAAAATGATATATAAATTTAAAAATATATATCAATGAAATATATAAAATGAAAATTCAATTTTTTTAATACATAGTATAAAATACATTTCAATTATGCTCCTAAAATACTAATAACGTGTATCTTCTTATCATGTTCTTCTAATTCTAAATTAGATAAGATTATTAAATCTGGAAATATTTTTATCAACATCTTTGCTAAATACATCCGTAATTTATGATTCACTAAAAGTATTGTTTTATTATGTAATAAATTTTGATCATGAATATTTTTTTGTAATTCTTTCAAAAAATATTTATATAAACCAGGTTCTAATACTCCACCATTATTGTCTTTATTTTGCAATGTCTGAAATAATATACTTTCTAATTTAACACCCAATCTTATTACTTTAATTTCATTATTTTTAAAAAATTTTTGAACAATAAGTTTTTGCAAAGAAATTCGCACTAAACTAGTCAACTCTGATATATCATCCTTATGAAAAGAAGAATGAATTATCAAAGTTTCTAAAATAGTTTGCATATCACGAATAGGAATATGTTCAAGTAATAAATTTTGAATGACTTTATGAAAAGTCGTTAAACTAATCGTGTTTGGAACTAAATCTTCGGTTAACTTTGGAAAATATTTTTCGACATAATCTAATAATTGCTGAGCTTCTTGTCTCCCGAATAATTTACTAGTATTGTCTAAAACGATCTTATTTAAATGAGTAGGAATAATAGTATAATCTTGAACTACATTATAACCTATACTTTTTGCATAATGAACCAAAGAACTATTAATCCAAAATGCTTTAAAATGAAAAGTAGGCTCTATAGTTTCTTCACCTGAAAGTTTATCTAATACGTTTTTTGCATCAATAGCTAAAAATTTATTACGCTTAACTATTCCTTTTCCTATTTCGATTCCTTTAATCAATATACGATATGTATCATGAGGCAAATGAACATTATTTCTAATATGAATTAATGGAGGCAAAAATCCAATTTCTTTAGCACATTTTTTTCGCACACTTCTAATATTATTTAATAAATTATCTTCTAATTTACTATGAACCATAGAAATAAGTTCATATCCTAATTCAATTCCTATAGAATCTTCTAATTGTACATCATTCCAAGTAGCATCTTGAATATCATTAAAAGAACCTTTATTATTTTTATCTATAGAAAAAGATTTAATCTGTACAGGGTTTCTATATAAATACCAAGACAAAATAAATAACACACTGGTAAACAACAAAAATATTATATTTGGCATTCCAGGAACTAATCCAAGAATTCCTAAAACAATCCCGCTCAACAATACTACTCTCGGATTATAAAATAATTGACTAATCATTTGTTCGCTTACATTTTGTTCTGTACTTACGCGTGTAACAATAACACCTGAAGCTGTAGAAATTACTAAAGCAGGAATTTGAGCTACTAATCCATCTCCTATAGTTAATATAGTATATACTTCTGCTGCCTTAGAAAATAACATACCATGTTGAAGCATTCCAACAATAAGTCCACCAATAATATTTACCCCCATTATTAATATCCCAGCAATAGCATCACCTCTAACAAATTTACTTGCTCCATCCATAGAACCATAGAAATCTGCTTCTTGCGTAATTTCTAATCGACGTTTTTTTGCTTGTTTTTCTCCAATTAATCCAGCATTCAAATCAGCATCAATAGCCATTTGTTTTCCTGGCATACCATCTAATATAAATCTAGCACCTACTTCTGCTATACGTCCTGCTCCTTTAGTAATTACCATAAAATTTATAATAACTAAAATTATAAATACAACAATTCCTATAGCAAAATTTCCACCTACCAAAAAATGCCCAAAAGCTTGTATAACATTTCCAGCAGAATAAGATCCCATATGTCCATACAGCAAAATAATTCTTGTAGATGCGATATTTAATGCTAAACGTAATAACGTAGAAAACAATAAAACTATAGGAAAAGAAGTAAATTCTAGTGTATGAATAGTAAACATTGAAACTAATAATATTACAATTGAAAGAGCAATATTAAAAGTAAACAATAAATCTAAAATAAATGGAGCTAATGGTAAAACCATCATTGATAAAATAACTAAAATTAAAATAGGACCAGATAATATTTGCCATTGAATAGATTTTAATTGTTTTAAAAAATTAGATAATAATGAAATTTTAGTCATTTAATTTTCCTTTTTTTGTGAAATTACATAATTTTAAAGGAACAAAAAAATTATTAGGTTGCTTTGGAAAATCTCCTCCTGTTTTTTTCCAATTTTTAACTTTCCATACCCAAGCTAATACTTCTGCAATAGAAGAATACAAAACATTTGGTACATATTGTCCAATATCAGTATAACGATATAAAACGTTAGCTAATGAAACTGAAAAAACAATAGGAATAGAATATTTATTACCTATATTCTTAATTTTAAATGCTAACATTCCAGATCCCTTAGCTATTATTTTAGGCGCACGCATACTCTTTTCATCGTATTGTAATGCAATAGCATAGTGAGTAGGATTCATAACAATTACATCAGATTTTTTAATATTAGCTAACATGCGACGGCGTGCTACCGTCCGCATCGTTCTACGAATACGAGACTTAATATGAGGATTACCCTCGGTTTTTTTAAATTCATCACTTATTTCTTTGCGAGTCATTTTCAACCGTTTATAAAAACAATACGTTACCCAAAAAAAATCAAAAAAAACAATAGGGATAATTACAACTAACATAGTTAAAATACATAAAAAAATTGTCAAGAAACTCTGTTTTAATGCAAAATAAATATTTTTATTGATAAAATTTAAAGATCTAAAAAAAAAATGAAACATATAAATATATAATACATAACTGACTAAAAATAATTTTACTATCGTTTTAAATAATTCAACAAAAATTTGACTTGAAAATAACTTCTTTATTCCTTTCAAAGGATTCAATTTTTCAAAATGAAACTTTAAGAAATTAATACGAAAATTAGAATTACTAAAAACTGCCGAAAACAAAATTACTAAAAAAATAGGAAAAAAAATAATTTTTAATAAATAAAAAATATCAAGTTTAATCAACGAATACAAATTACGACTAAAAACATATTCTTCTGTAATTATATAACTATTAAAAGTTAAGTTAGAACGCATAATTTCTTGAAAAACAATTAATATATAGTTTTTATTAAACCAAAAAATAACTAGAGAACTCATTAAAATTAAAAACGTGTTTAATTCATAAGAACATCGTTTTTCACCCTCTTTCTTAGCTTTTTTTAATCGATAACTTGTAGGATCTTCTGTTTTTTCTTCATTATTATCTATACTCAAGATAATTTCCTTTTGTTATTAAATAATTTATTGTGTATATAATGTATATTACTATCAATGAAATAAATTTTTATAAAATTCATTTAAAATAATAAAAGTTTTTAAAAATACATGAAAATGCATAAAACAAAAAAATAACAATTTTAAACTTTTTATAAATCATAAAAAAATTTATAGATTTGTTATAAAAATCATTTTACTTGAGAATTAAAATAAATGCTTGCAAAAAACTACCTATTTTCAACATTAAAAGAACATCCTAAAAACACAAACAGTATTAGTCATACGCTAATGTTACGAGCTGGAATTATAAGACAACATGCATCAGGTATATATATATGGTTACCAACAGGAATACGTGTATTAAATAATATTAATAAAATAATAAGAAAAGAAATGAACAATCTAAATGCATTAGAAATAAAAATGCCGATACTACAATCTGAAGATTTATGGAATCTTAGCAATCGTAACAATATATATGGACTAGAACTATTCAAAATTTTAGATAGAAAAAAAAGTAAATTTGTATTAGGACCTACTCATGAAGAATTAATAACACATTTAATTAGCCATGAATTACAGTCATATAAGCAACTTCCATTATTACTGTATCAAATTCAAACTAAATTTAGAGATGAAATTAGACCTCGTTCTGGAGCAATAAGATCTAGAGAATTTATTATGAAAGATGCATATTCGTTCCATATTGATTCATCATCTTTTAAAAAAACTTATAATTTAATATATAATGCTTATAAAAAAATATTCTTGAAAATGAAATTAAAATTTTACATCGTAGAAGCAGATTCAGGATCAATGGGAGGTACTAAATCACACGAATTTCAAGCATTAAGTAAAAATGGAGAAGACAATATAGTATTGTCCACTCAATCTAACTATGCAGCAAATCTTCAAATAGCTACTTATCAGATAAAATCTCAAGAAAATAACAAGCTAAATATTCCTCAGAAAAATTTTCTTTTAAAAAAATGTTCATACATTTCAGAAAAATGTAATACATCCAAAACTAACACTATCAAAACTATTTTAATAAAAACAAAGAATAAAAAATTTATAGCAATACTAATACGTGGAGATCACACTATTAACGAATACAAACTATCGAAAATAAATACTATTATGTATCCTATTCGATTAGCTTCAAAGCAAGAAATATTAAATATAACAGGAACTACACTCGAATTTATTGGGCCTATAGGATTAAATATACCTATCATAGCTGATTTTTCAGTAATACCGCTTAAAAATTTTACTATAGGATCAAATATTACCGGAAAATATCTACACAATATGAATTGGAATAAAAATCTTTCTATTCCTAAAAGTTTTGATATTAGAAACGTGGTAAAGCATGACACCAGTCCTGATGGAAAAGGCGAGCTAAAAATAAAAAAAAGCATTGAAATAGCTCATATCTTTCAACTAGGAAATAAATATTCTAAAATATTAAAAGCACAAGTACGCGATAAATCAGGATGCAAAAAATATTTAAAAATGGGCTGTTACGGAATAGGAATTACACGACTTATATCTTCTATCATTGAACAACATAATGACGAAAAAGGAATTATTTGGCCCACTTCTATAGCTCCATTTCAAGTAGCTATTATACCTATTAACTTTTATAAGTTTAAAAAAGTACAACATGAATCACAAGTAATTTATAACAACTTTAAAAAAAATAATATTGAAGTTATATTAGATAATAGAAATAATTATATCGGAGCAATGTTATCAGAAATTGAACTCATAGGAATACCAAATATTATTGTAATTCATGAAAATCTCATAAAAGATGATAAAGTCGAATACTATAACAGATTAACCAATAAAAAAGAAATCATTTCAAAAAATATAATATCTCAACTAATTTCTAAAGTATAAATACATTACGAAAATGTGGTTAAATTATTTTATATAAGAATAAAAAATTTAGCCATAAAAAAGTTTTTATCTAATAAAAACTTTAAAAATTACAATATAAATTCAATATATATATAATTTTACAAAATTGTAAGATTAATTATTTTATTTGCAAATACAACATATTTTTTACTAATTCTATTTACTTTTATATAACCTGTGACAGAAATTATTAAATCGTTTTTTAAGTTAAATTGACACTTATTTAAAACAGTATCGAATAAAATAACATCTAACTGAAAAAAATTGTCTTCTAATAAAAAAACAATTATCTTTTTATTTTTTTTAGTTAGTTTAAATTTTAACATAGTAACCATTCCACATACAGTTACTTTTTGATTGTTTCTATAATTCTTTATTTCTTCTATTCGAACACACTTTGGAATTCTATTAAATATGTCTAAATACTTATTAACAGGATGACCACTCAAATACAAACCCAAACTATCTTTTTCCCAATTAAGAATTAGTTGATCAGAATTATTAATATTAGTGAAAGAACTATCATTATTTATCTTTTTTAAATCACAAAATAAAGATCCAAATAATTCCATTTTTTTTAATTGTTTATATTGCAAATATTGATGTGCAGATTTTATTATGTTTTTATAATTATTCATTAACAAAAATCGATTTGTTCCTAAACAGTCGCAACTTCCGGATTTAATCAACTGTTCAATGACTCTTTTCGTTAAATGTTGACAACTAATTCGAATACATAAATCAAATAATTCAGAAAATTGACCATAACTACTTCTATTATTAATAATAGAATTATAAACATTCTTTCCGATTCCTTTTATAGCTCCCAATCCATAAATGATTCTTCCATAAGAATCTACTTTAAAATAGTAATCACTTACATTGATATTAGGAGATATAATTTCTAGTTTCATTCTTTTGCATTCTCGTATAAAAATTGCCAATTTTTCAGTATTATCTATATCAGCATTCATAGCAGATGACATAAATTCCGCAGGATAATACACCTTTAACCAAATAGTCTGATATGAAATTAATGCATAAGCAACAGAATGAGACTTATTAAACGCATATCCAGCAAAATTTTCTAATAGATTAAATATATTTATTGCTAATTTTGAATCAATACCATTTTTTTTCGATTCTAATTCAAACATAATTCTTTGTTTTCTCATTTCTAATGGATCTTTTTTTTCCATAGCACAACGTAATACATCTGCACTTCCTAAAGTATAGTTTGCTAATACTTGTGCAATTTTCATAACCTGCTCTTGATATAAAATAATTCCATAAGTTGATTCTAAAATAGGTTTTAATAAAATATGTTGCCATTTTTTATCAGGATAAAATATTTTTTCATTTTTATGTTTTCTATTTATAAAATTATCTACCATTCCTGATTTTAATGGTCCAGGTCGAAATAAAGCTATAAGAGCAACTAAATCTTCAAAACAATCTGGCTGTAAACGAAAAATTAAATCTTTCATACCATACGATTCTAATTGAAAAATTCCAATAGTATGAGACGAACATAAAAACTTGAAACAATTATAATCTTTTAAAGAAATATTATTTATATCTATTGGTTTTTTTTTATTTTTTTTTAAATTAAAATTTACTATTTTTATAGTATTATGAATTACTGTTAATGTTTTTAATCCAAGAAAATCAAATTTCACTAATCCTATAAGTTCAATATCTGATTTATCAAATTGAGTAACAGAATTCCGACCATTTTCATCACAATATATTGGAGAAAAATCAGTAATTTTCCCAGGAGCAATAACAACTCCTCCAGCATGTTTTCCGACATTACGAGTAACTCCTTCTAACTTTTTAGATATTTCGATTAATTTTTTTACTTCTTCCTTAGAATTATAGAGATTTGATAGTTCCTCAGAGCGAGATAAAGCTTTTTCCAAAGTCATACCAGGATCTAATGGAATTAATTTAGAAATACGATGTAAAAATCCATAAGGAAAACCTAATACTCGTCCAACATCTCTTATAACCGCCTTGGCTGTTAAAGTTCCAAAAGTGATAATTTGAGCTACAGACTTTTCTCCATAAACTTCTAAAACGTGTTCAATAACCTTATCCCGATTATCCATACAAAAATCAATATCTAAATCAGGCATGGAAGCTCTTTCTATATTCAGAAATCTTTCAAATATTAAACCAAATTTTAAAGGATCTACTTCAGTAATGTTTAAAACATATGATACTAACGATCCAGCACCCGACCCTCTTCCTGGACCAACAGGAATTGAATTTTTTTTGGCCCAAGTAATAAATTCCATCACTATTAAAAAATATTCAGAAAAACCCATTGCATTAATTATATTTAATTCAGATAACAAGCGTGCAATATATTTTTTATAATACAAAGTTCTAATTTCTTTATCAGGATAAAGATTAATTAACCTTTTTAATAAGCCTTTTTTAGATTTAAGAATTAAGTAATTTTTAACATTATATTTAACATTCGGAAATTTCGGAAGAAAATATTTTCCGAAATTTAACGTAACATTGCAACATTTTGCAATTTCTACACTATTTAACAACGATTCAGGAAGATCTGAAAATAACTCAGACATCTGAATTTCATTTTTTAAAAATTGTTGAGATGTATAATTATGATCTATTTTTTCGTTAGCTATTGTATGTCCTTGATTAATAAAAACCCGATATTTGTGAATCAAAAAATCACTTTCATGCAAAAAACACACTTCATTAGTAGCTACTAAAGGTATACCTTCTTTATAAGAAAGATGTTTAACTAAATCAATATATTCTTCTTCATATAATTTTCCTGTACGTGTTATTTCAAAATAATAAGAATCTTGAAAATATTTTTCATAAAATTCTAAATTTTTGTATAAGTCTTTTTTATTTCCCTGCAATATATTCGTTCCAATATCACCAAAATAACCACCAGAAAGTAAAATAATATCTTTGCAATGCTCAATTAACCATGTTTTTTTTATTATTACTCCTAATTTATTATCATATCCACATTTATAAGCTCGAGAAGTTAAAATAATTAAATTTTTATAACCTATATTAGTTTTTGCTAGTAATGTAACTCTAGTTAATCTATCTAATACATGAATATCAGAATACATGTTAAAATCAACACCTATAATAGGTTTAATTCCTCTTAAAAATGCTTCTTTATAAAATTTAACAACACCATATAAATTACTAAAATCGGTAATAGCAACAGCAGGCATACCTAATTTTTCTACTTGTTCCACTAATACATTTGGTTTTACTAATCCATCAACCATAGAAAAATCAGTATGAACTCTAAGATGAATAAATTTTGGATATAACATAAATATATTCCGCAATAAACATACTACAACTACTGATTATATTCACTAACACTGTATTAATAAAAAATTTTTTTATAACTTTGTATGATACATAACAGACATTTTTGTTCGACATGCTAATTTCTTATTTACTAGTACATCTCCGAAAAATCGTACTACACTATTCCGAAAATTTGAAATATTTACATAAATAACTATCATATCTCCTGGAAAAACTTTTTTTTTAAATTTTGCATAATCAATGTTAGAAACATACCAAACTTTTTCTTTACATAACACTTTCATACTTTTATATATTAAAACGCATGCTGTTTGAAGTACCGATTCTAAAATTAATACTCCAGGAAAAATTGGATAACCTGGAAAATGTCCTTTAAAAAAAAAATTATTTATTTTTATATTCTTGACCGCAATAATATATTTTTCTCTTTTATATTTAATAATTTTATCAATAAATATAAAAGGATGCCGATGAGGTAAAATTTTTAATATATCTTGAAACTCTAATTTACACATATAATAAAATCACAAAATTATAAAAAACAAAAAGTACAATTTAATACAATAATTTTTATAAGACATATAAGTAAATAATATTCTAAATATATTTTATTTATTTTCGTTTAAAAAATCTAAAAATAGAAACTTTAAAAAATCATATTTTTAAGTTAAAGCAATCTGAAAATACATGTTAATAAAATTTAAAAATATTGATTTAAAATAAAATAAATTTAAATAATTACATACAAATTTATATAGAAGATCCGAAACGACGTTTCCTATGTAAAAATGAAAAAATTGCCTCTTCAAAAAATCTCCTATTAAAATCAGGCCAAAAAACATCAACAAAATATAATTCTGAATATGCGATTTGCCAAATACAAAAATTACTTAACCGACATTCACCTCCAGTACGAATTACTAAATCTATAGGAACACTATCGTTCATAGATAAATTATCAGAAACTATAGATTCAGTAATATCTTCTATAGATAAAAAACAATTTTTAACTTTGTAAATAATCTTTTTAATAGCTTCAACAATGTCCCATTTCCCCCCATAATTTACAGCAATATTTAGTATTAAACCTTTATTATTCATAGTTAATGCTTCTACAATATTAATTTGTCTTCTCAAGACAGAATTAAACTTTGTAATATCTCCAATAATCTTCAAACGTACATTATGTTTGTGCAAATTATCAATTCCACTACATAAGCCAAAAAAAAATAACTCCATTAATACCATGATTTCTAAAAAAGGCCTATTCCAATTTTCACTGCTAAATGCATACAACGTAAGAACCTTTAATTTATAAAATATAGAAAATGATACTGCTCGACGAACAGCTTTTAACCCCTCTTTGTGACCAAAAAATCGAGGCTTTCCTCTTCTTTTAGCCCAGCGCCCATTTCCATCCATTATTATAGCTATATGTTTTGGGAAAAAACTTCGACAATATTTTCTAGTTTTTAACAGATTTTTTAATAACATTAATATTTTATATAACCTTAATTTTATTAATAAATATATATTAGTATATTTTATTTTGTAATTTTAGATATAACTTCTTTTGTCTTAATACGAGCAAGTTTATCAATTTCTAATATCTCTTCCAACATAATAGGATTAGAACACGACAATATACTTAAAACAGATTCAATCACTTTATAGATATCAGTAAATTTTATTTTTAAACGCAAAAATTCAAAAACAGCAATTTCATTTGCAGCATTCAATATTATTATAGCAGCATGTCCACTATGAAATGCATTTAATGCTAAACTTAAACATGGATATTTTTTTAAATTTAGATTTTCAAAAGATAATTTTTTTAATTTAAAAAAATCAAGATGAGGCAAATTCGAAACTGCATTATTAGGCCAAAATAACGCATAAAAAATAGAAATTCTAATATCATTAATTGACAAATTTGCAATTATGCTTCCATTATAGTATCTAATCATAGAATGAATTACTGATTCTGGATGTATTACTAATTCTATATCAATATCATGAGTGTTAAATAATAAGTGTGTTTCAATATATTCTAATCCTTTATTCATCATAGTTGCCGAATCAACTGAAATTTTTTTTCCCATAATCCAATTTGGATGTGCACAAGCCTGGCAGGGAGTTATATTTTTAAATTTATGCAAAGGAATTTTTAATAAAGGTCCTCCAGAACCTGTTAAAACAATAGATTTAATCCCTAATTCTCTAAGATTCGCTGAATGCATTTTTTTTTGGATATTAAGAGGAAAACTTTGAAACATAGCATTATGTTCACTATCAATTGGTATTAAAATAGTATTATTAGCTTTTACTTCTTTCATTAATAAATGATTTCCAATAATTAAAGATTCTTTATTTGCTAATAATATTATTTTTTTAGACTGAATTGCATGTAATATAGGAATCAATCCTGAAGAACCAGAAATAGCTAAAATAATGTAATCTACTGATTCTAAACTAACTAATTCACAAACAGCTTGATCTCCAGACAGAACTTTTGTTTTAATATTTCTACTTTTTAGCTGAATTTTTAATTCCTTAGCTGCTTCTCTATTTCTTAATGATGCCCATTGTGGAGTAAATATTTCGCATTGTTGAACCATTTTTTTAACATTTTTGTCAGCAGATAGAGCAACAACTTTAAATGATTTAGGATTATTTTGAATAATTAGTAACGAATTCGTGCCAATTGATCCTGTAGATCCCAAAATAGCTAATTTTTTCATAGTTTTGTCCAAAATACAATATCTAATACATAAAAAATTATATATTAATAACACAAAATTAATATAAAACAATCTATTTTGCCTAAAGTTACTATTTTAAATATTTGTGTTATATATTCATTAAATCATGTTCTTTTGTTTTCAAAACCTTAGAAATTTTACTTATATAAGAATTTGTTAAACGTTGAATATAATTTTGTAAATCTCTTTCTATATCATTACTAATCAATTTTTCTTTCAAAGCACGTTTTATTTGTTCATTAGAATTTCGACGAATATTTCTTATGCAAATTCGACTTTTTTCCGCAAAATTTTTTGCTAATTTTATATAATTTTTTCTTTTTTCTTCTGTCAAGGCAGGTAAAATTATTTTTAAATCATTGCCTATAGTAATAGGATTAAGACCAAGATTAGAATTTATAATAGCTGTTTGAACATTTTTACTAATAGCAATATCAAATAAATTAATTTTTAAAGTATTAAAATTTTCTACAATTATATTAGCCAACTTACATAATTGCACATTATTTCCAAAATAATTTATATAAATAGAATTTAAAATAGAAGGCGATGCTCTGTCCGTACGTAATGTATTAAAATTATTCATTAATATTGAAATACAATTATCCATTTTAACTTCCGAACGTTCCTTAATGTTTTTAATCATAATATTTTCCTTAAATTTATATCAATAGTATTAATAACATTAAAAAAATAACATTTATTATCAATATCTTTAATTTATATCTATAATCATTTAATATTATATATCTTAAAATACAGATCTAATTAACGTTCCTTCTTGTTTTCCTTTTACAATGCGATATAAAATTCCTGGATTATATATATTAAAAATACAAATAGGCAATTCATAGTCACGAGCTAATATAAAAGCAGATAAATCCATCACTTTAAGTTCTCTATTTAAAACTTCATTATAAGTAATTTTCTTATATAATATTGCATCAAAATTTTTATGTGGATCACTTGAATACACTCCATCAACCTTAGTACCTTTTAAAATAATATCAGCTTTTATTTCTATTGCGCGCAAACAAGCTGCTGAATCCGTAGTACAACAGGGATTACCTAATCCACCAGAAAATATAACTACATGTTTGTTATTTAACCAATGTATAGCTTTTTTATAATTATAAGCTTCACAAATAGAACCTATTTGAAATGCAGACATTAAGATAACATTAAGATTAATTTTACTCATAGAATCATGTAATATCAATCCATTGATGACAGTTGACAACATGCCTACGTTGTCTGAAACAATTCTATTAATTCCAATATTTACTAATTTTTCTCCTCTAAATATATTCCCTCCACCAATAACTAAACCAACTTGTACCCCTAAATTGACAATACTTTTTATTTCTTTTGAAATTCGATTTAATTCCGTTATATCTATACCAAATGTACTATGACCTAATAATGATTCGCCACTTAATTTTATTAAAATACGTTTAAACTTAAATATTTCATTATTTTTTTTTAACATTTAGAATTTACTACCAAAATGAATTAAAATAGAAAAAATATAAATATAATATGAAAATATATGCATTTAATTGTAAGGTTACAATAACCGCCTAATGGCGGTTTATAAAAACCTTTATTTAAAAAAGAATATTTAAAAAATCATACTTATGTATGAATATAATTTTAAAACTCAAATACATTCTCCTACTTCAAATCGATAAAATGCAATTATATTAATATCATTTTCTAATATAATATCACCAACAGTTTTTTCTGAATTAAAAATAAAATTTTGACCAAGTAATGAAATTTCATTAAAAAACTTAGTCATTTTCCCCTCTACTATTTTTTTTATAATGAAATCAGGTTTCTTAGATTTTTTAGCTAATTCTAACTGTATATTATATTCTCTATCTATAATAGAACTAGGGATAACATTAGCACAAAGATATTCAGGCTTACTAGAAGCTATATGCATAGAAATATTTTTAATGAGCTCTTTCTTGAAATTCGACGTAGTTTCTACTAAAACACCTATTCGATTATGATGTAAATATCTTCCAATATTATGTCCTTTAAGGACTATTATCCGACGAATAAATACATTTTCATTTAATTTTGAAATCAAATCAATTCTTTCATTTTCAAAAAACTTCCTTAATAATTCGCTATCTTCTATTCCTGACATAATTGCATGATTTACTATTTTTTCCCCAAAAGAAATAAAATTACATTCCTTAGAAACAAAATCAGTTTCACAATTTAATTCTAACATAGCAGAATACTTTTTATTATGTCCAATAAATATAGACCCTTTAGAAGTAATATGCGATTTTTTTTGAATAGCTTTTATATGTCCTAACTTTCTTAAAAAATCAACAGATTTTTCAAGATTTCCTTTAGTTTCTATCAAAGCATTTTTGCAATCTATAATTCCTACTCCAGTTTGAAGACGCAATTTTTTTACTAAAAGTGCGGTAATTTTTTTCATTCAATCTCCTTTTATAAATTTTACCATTTTAATTTAAAGAGGCTTCATTATTTTTTACATGATTTTTTAAAATAGCTCTAGAAACAGCATTTAAGTACAAATTTATTGCTCTAATAGCATCATCATTTCCAGGAATAACGAAATCTACTCCATCAGGATCAGAATTAGTATCCACCACAGAAAATACTGAAATTCCTAAATTATTTGCTTCTTTTATAGCTATTTTTTCGTGCTCTGCATCTATAATAAACAAAGCGTCAGGTAATCCTCCCATATTTTTAATACCTCCTAGACTATTTTCTAACTTATGCAACTCACGCATACGTAATAGTGCTTCTTTTTTAGTCAATTTTTTAAAAGTTCCGTCCTTAGATTGTAATTCCAAATCTTTTAATCTTTTTATTGATTGGCGAACTGTTTTCCAATTGGTTAACATTCCACCTAACCACCGATGACTAACATAAAATTGTTCACATAATATTGCCGTATGTTTTATAATTTTACTAGCTGATCTTTTTGTCCCCACAAACAATATCTTTCCTTTTTTCAATGTAATTTTTTTTAATTCAGACAATGCTAAATTAAACATTGGAAGAGTAATTTCTAAATTTATAATATGAACTTTATTTTTTGAACCAAAAATAAAAGATTTCATTTTTGGATTCCAATAACGCGTTTGATGACCAAAATGTACACCTGCTTTTAACATATCTTTTATTGATACAACAGACATAAAAACTCCAAGAAAATAAATGTAATAAATGCTAAAAAATTAAAATTAAAATTAAAATAAATTTAATATAAATAAAAAATAAAAAGTTTTTATTAATTTAAAAAATTTAAAATATTTAAAAACTACTAATTATTTATAATCATTTTAAAAGTATAAAATACAAATATATTAAAAGATATAGTTATCTAATGATATATATTTTATTAAAAAACACTTATAATTCTTTTTTAAAAATATAAATATATATAAAACCATGACTACTATTTCTATAAAAACAAATAATGAAATAAAAAAAATGCGAGTGGTAAGCAAACTTGTAGCTGAAGTGTTAGAAATGATTAAACAATATATTAAGCCTGGAATTTCTACAGGAGAATTAGATGCAATCTGCTATAACTATATAATAAATAATCAAGAATCTAAACCAGCATGTTTAGGATACAATGGATTTCCAAAATCTGTGTGTATTTCTATTAATAATGTTGTGTGTCATGGCATTCCTAATTATAAAGAAAAATTAAAATGTGGAGATATTGTTAATATCGATGTTGCAATAAAAAAAGATGGATATTATGGAGATGCATCTAAAATGTTTTTTGTAGGAAAACCAACAAAAATAGGAAAATTACTATGTGAGGTAGCTAGAAATAGTTTATATCTATCATTACATATCATAAAACCAGGAGTATATATAAGTAAAATTGGACAAACAATACAAAAATATGTAGAAAATTATAATTTTTCCATAGTAAAAGAATATTGCGGACATGGTATTGGAACTAAATTTCATGAAGAGCCACAAATACTACATCATGATTATTATGATAATAAAGAAATAACTCTGAAATCTGGTATGATATTTACAATAGAACCTATGATTAATGCAGGAAGTTGTAAAGTAAAATGTATGAACGATGGATGGACAATAAAAACACAAGATGGAAGTTTATCTGCTCAATATGAACATACAGTTTTAGTAAATGAAAAAGGTTGCGAAATATTAACATTACAAAAGGAAGAAAAAATAGAAAGAATATTAAGAAATTAATTGTGATAAAATTACAATAAAATTGTATAACTTGAAATATATAAAATCGTGTTTGTATTATATCTACATTTAAACAGTTAAAATAAAATATGAAAAACTTAAAGCAAACAATTGAAAATACATTTGAAAACAAACATAATATTAATTTTAAAAATCTCGATATCTCAATTATTAACACCGTTAATCAAGTAATATCAATGCTAAATAAGGGAATTTTAAGAACTGCAGAAAAAATTGAAAATAATTGGTTTACTTACGAATGGATTAAAAAAGCTATTTTGTTATATTTTTGTATACAAGAAAATAAGATTTTAAACAGTGGAGATGTAAAATATTACGATAAAATAAAATATAAATATTCAAAATATCAAAAACAGCAGTTTATTCGTGATAAAATAAGAATAGTACCTCCTGCATCAATTAGATATGGTTCTTTTATTGGAAAAAACACTATTTTAATGCCATCATTTATCAATATAGGTGCTTATATTGATGAGGGAACTATGATAGATACCTGGGCAACTGTTGGATCTTGTGCACAAATAGGAAAAAATGTACATTTATCTGGCGGCGTAGGTATAGGAGGAGTATTAGAACCACTGCAAAATAATCCTACAATAATTGAAGACAATTGCTTCGTTGGAGCAAGATCCGAAATTGTTGAAGGAGTAATTGTAAAATCTAACTCAGTTATTTCAATGGGTGTATATATTGGCCAAAGCACTAAAATTTATGACAGAGATAAAAAAACTATTTCTTACGGAATCATTCCAAAAGGTTCTGTTGTAGTTCCAGGAAGTTTACCTTCTAAAAACAACGATCATAACTTATATTGTGTTGTTATCGTAAAAAAAGTAGATGATAAAACACTTAGTAAAATAAAAATTAACAATATCTTAAGAAATATATGATACAAATATAAAAATATTTTAATTTTTTAAAATTTTAGTAAACATACAAAATACACAATGAAATCCTACCTGAAAATACAACGTCCATTTTATTTTTTTCTAGGTAGGTTTATTTTTAATCTTTTGTCAATAAATATATAATTTCATTTCCACGTTTAATATGAAAAACTAATACAGGGGGTTTAATGCGTAATAATTTTCGAAAATCATTTATGGATGATATCGAGTATTTATTTACGTCAATAATAATATCGTCTTTTTTGAAACCAATACGAAAAGCTGCTGTATCATTTTTAACAGATTCAATATAAATACCTTTTCGCTGTCCATTTAGATAGAAATCACTTAATTCAGCACCTTCTATCATCGAACTTAAACTTGAAGAACTAATCTTATTCGTAACTCGTAATCTTAATTCTACAACTACAGATTTAAAATTTCCATTTCTTAATAATCCTAATTCCATTTTTGTATTAGCTGGCAAAGAAGCTATTTCAGCTCGTAATGCTAAAAAACTAAAAATAGGTTTTTTGTTAAGAGAAACAATAATATCTCCAGGCTTTATCCCTGCAATATCAGCTGATGATTTCGATACTACTCGACTAACAAATGCTCCTCTATGTATATCAAGTTTCATAGCTTTAGCTAAATCAGAGTTTAATTCTGCTCCTAAAATACCTAATTCATTACGATGAACTTGACCATAAACTATCATTTGATTAGTTAAACTGTTCACTATGTTAATTGGAATTGCAAAACCTATACCAATATTTCCACCCTCTGGAGCTAAAATTGCAGTGTTAATTCCAATTAATTCTCCTTTTAAGTTAATTAATGCTCCTCCAGAGTTTCCTTTATTAATAGCTGCATCAGTCTGAATAAAATTTTCATAATTTTCTATATTTAATCCAGTACGATTTAAAGCAGAAATAATTCCTGAAGTAACAGTTTCGCCTAAACCATATGGATTTCCAATAGCAATAACATAATCTCCTACTCTAAGTAAGTTTGAATCAGCAAATTTTATTTCTCGAAGATTTTTAATTTCATCTAATTGAAGTAATGCAATATCAAAACGCGAATCTCTTCCTATAACTTTTGCATCGTATTGACTACCATTATTCAATTGAACTTGAATTTTATTAGCATGATCAATTACATGATTATTAGTAACTACATATCCTTTTTTCGAATTAATGATTACACCTGATCCTAATGCATGAAATTTTTCACGATAAGAACCTCCATCAAAATCATCTTGACACAAAGGAGAATCTCTTAATGGAGATTCTTTTTGACATAATGGAGAAGTATCTTCAAAAAAAGGACGAAATTGACGAGGAATAGAATAATTTCTAACTACAGTACTACCTTCAATGTTTATACTTACTACTGAAGGCATTACTTTTTCTAACATAGGTGCTAAACTTGTATTTGTAGACTCTAAACGTGAGGTATCTTTTAAAGATGGCGATTGATTCCATGACATCCCTAAATTTAATAATAAAATAAAAAACAAAGACATTATCCGTAACACAAATACTGCAATTTTCATGTTTCTCTCATCATAGAATTAAAATTAACTATTCAAAATTAAATATAATTTATGAATTTTACTAAATTCAATTAAATATATTGCATTAATAAAAAAACCTAGAAATTACCAAATATATTATAAAAATACATTTTTACTAATAAATATAGATTTGTGCTAAAATTTAAATTTAAAATTATAAATTTTTATTTGATCTAATATAATAATACAAATATAGATAACATAAAATTAATATAAAATGAAAAAATACTTATATATACATCATTCCTTGGTCTCTAAAATAAAAATTTAAATTTTTAAAAACTAATAAATAAATCTGAGTAAAACTTAAAATTTATCATGTTATTTTTATTAATTATGTTAAATTTTATATATATTTCAATGAATTAATATAAAATTTTCTAAAAATAAACATGTAGAGGAATAATGAAAATATTGCTTAAAACATTTTTTTTTTACTCATAATATTATATATAAACTTATTTAAAAAGGACCGGGACAAAATAATTTATCTATCTGGTTTTACTATGGGAACAACATGGAAAATACAGCTTATTCATCGATATATAAATAAAAATGCATTAATAAAAGCAATTACACAACAAATATATAACGATAACAAAGAATTATCATTTTGGGAAAAAAATTCTGACATTTCAAAATTTAATCGTTTTAATTGTACTAAACCTAAACATATTAACAAAAATTTAGCAAAAGTTATATCAACGGCTTTGAAAATAGGTAAAAAAACATCAAATGCTTTAGATATTACTATAGGAACGTTAGTTAATATGTGGGGATTCGGTCCTAAAGGTCCTGCTTCATATATTCCAACAGCAGAAAATATTAATTTTGCTCTTTCACTAACCGGATTAAAAAAAATACAACTTATCGAAAAAAACAAAAATTATTATTTAAAAAAACATATAAAGAACATAACATTGGATTTATCTACATTAGAAGAAGGTTTTCTCGCAGATCATTTAGGAGAACTATTAAAAAAAAAAGGAATTAATGATTTTATTATTTCTGTAGGAGGAGCAATTGTAACACATGTTTTTAAAAATTTTTCACGACCTAAAATAATAGCTATTCAAAAACCAACAGACATACAAACTAAAATCCATATACTTATAAAGTTATATAACCATTCTATTAGTACATCAGGAACATATAGAAATTATTATTACTTAAATGGAAAAAAAATAATACATCTAATTAGTCCTACTACTGGAAAACCTATTAAAACTGATTTAGTTTCAGTAAGTGTAATTTCAAAATCAGCACTAGAATCAGATGCATGGGATACAGGTCTAATGATATTAGGATTTGAAAAAGCTAAATCCTTAGCTATTAAAGAGAAACTAGCTGTCTGTTTAATAAAAAAATATAAGTCCACCTTATTTACTTGGATGTCTCCTCATTTTTATTCATTTTTAATAAAAAAACCTATATAAGACAAACTTTGTAAATATAAAAATTATAATATATGAAATTAAATATAAAAATTGCTAAAATCAGTAAAAATAAGCCTTTAGAAAAACGAAAATATATAGATTTACATTTAAAAGCAAACATTTTATTATAAATTTATAAATTCAATTTAAATATTAACTTATACACATAAAACAAAAATAAAATTACAATTGGAGAAAAAATGGAAATACTATCAGGATCTGAAATGGTTATTCAATCATTAATCGATCAAGGTATTCAGTACATTTTTGGATATCCTGGAGGAGCAGTATTAGATATATATGATTCTTTGAAATCAACTAAAAAAATTAAACATATTTTAGTTCGTCATGAGCAAGGGGCAACCCATATGGCTGATGGATACGCACGATCTACCGGAAACATTGGAGTAGTTTTAGTCACATCAGGACCTGGCGCTACTAATTCTATTACTGGAATTGCAACAGCATATATGGACTCCATCCCGATGGTAGTCATATCAGGACAAGTAGCACTATCTTTAATAGGTTATGATGCATTTCAAGAATGCGACATGATTGGAATTTCTAGACCAATAGTCAAACACAGTTTTTTAGTAAAAAAAACTGAAGATATTCCGATGACCTTTAAGAAAGCTTTTTGGTTAGCATCTAGCGGAAGGCCAGGACCAATAGTTATTGATCTTCCAAAAAATATTCTTCACTCCAATAACAAAAAACCGTATACATGGCCTTCTGAAGTAAATATAAGATCATATAATCCAATCATTAAAGGAAGTATTGAATCTATAAAAAAAGCTATTAACCTTTTAAAGACTTCTCGAAAACCTATAATTTACGCAGGTGGGGGAGTTGTTAATTCAAATAGTCATAATGAATTAAAAATATTTGCAGAAAAATTAAATATTCCAGTCACTACTTCTTTAATGGCACTCGGGGTATTTCCGGGGAATCATACTCAAAATCTGCAAATGTTAGGTATGCACGGAACTTATGAAGCTAATATGGCTATTCATAACTCAGATGTTATTTTAGCAATTGGAGTACGGTTTGATGATAGAACAACAAACAATGTAAAAAAATATTGTCCAAACGCTACAATTATACACATTGATATTGATCCTACATCGATATCAAAAACTATCACTGCACACATTCCTATATTAGGGGATGCTAAAAATATTTTGAAACAAATGTTAAAAATTATAGTTGAAAGTACTTTTTTAAAAGAATGTTTTTGTTTAAAACCATGGTGGGAAAAAATTAATAAATGGAGAAAAATCAATAGTTTGAATTACAAAAAAGATGAAAAAAATATAAAACCTCAAAAAGTTATTAAAACTATTTGGAAATTAACTAAAGGAGATGCTTATGTTACATCAGATGTAGGACAACATCAAATGTTTGCAGCATTATATTATCCTTTTTGTAAACCAAGGAGATGGATTAATTCAGGAGGATTAGGCACTATGGGATTTGGATTGCCAGCTGCATTAGGAGTTAAACTAGCATATCCGGAAGAAATTGTTATATGTATTACCGGAGATGGAAGTATACAAATGAATATCCAAGAACTATCTACAGCCATGCAATATGATTTGCCTATATTAATATTGAATCTAAATAATAAATCACTAGGTATGGTTAAGCAATGGCAAGACATAATTTATTCAGGACGTCATTCTCATTCTTATATGAAATCATTACCCAATTTCGTTAAATTAGCTGAATCATATGGACATATAGGAATATCAATTGAAAATCCAAACGAATTAGAAACAAAACTAAAATTATCTTTAAAAAAATTAAAAAAAGGACATTTAGTATTTGTAGATATTATTGTTGATATTTCAGAACACGTATATCCTATGCAAATTCAAAATGGTGGAATGAATAATATGATATTAAAAAAACATAGGAAAGATAATTCATGAAAAGAACCATATCTATTTTGTTAGAAAATGAATCTGGAGCATTATCAAGAGTAGTAGGATTATTTTCACAAAGAGGATACAATATTAATTGTATTACAGTAGCACCAACAGAAGATCAATCTTTATCGAAAATAACCATACAAACTATAGGAGATAAAACTACAATAGAACAAATAGAAAAACAATTGCATAAACTAATTGATGTTCTACAAGTAACTGAAATAACATATGAAGATCATTTAGAAAGAGAAATTATACTAATTAAAATTAAAAGTACTACTAGTCATATTCGAAAAGAAATTAAACAAATTACAGATATTTTTCAAGGAATTATTGTAAATGTAACATCTTTGCACCACATAATACAATTATCAGGAACAAACAATAAAATTAATTCATATTTAGCAGTTATACGAAATATATCAGAAATTGTAGAACTTTCTCGTTCGGGAGTAATAAATATTTCTAGAAATTAATAATTTTAATTTATCTTAAAAAAAGAATATTTTTAATAAAGAATTATACTTCTATTCATTATTATACATAATGGTTAAAAAAATTAATTAAAAAAATTAATATGTACTGTTACAATAAGAAAAAATTATTCCTATAAAGTTATCTTGATACGATCAGAAATTCATGAAAAAATTTATTTCAATTCATACACCTGTTTTAGTTAAAGAGATAACAAAATATTTAAAAATTAAAAAAAATGGAATTTATATTGATTGCACATTTGGATGTGGAGGACATACAAAAGAAATATTAAAACATCTTAACAAAACAGGAAAACTATATGCTATTGACAAAGATCCATTTTCTATTGATATAGCTCATAAAATAAAAGATAATAGATTCACAATTATTCCAGGAAATTTTTCTCATATTTTACAAAAATTTCAAAAAAAAAATATTAAAAATAAAAAAGTAAATGGAATATTACTAGATCTAGGAGTATCATCTATACAAATTGATAATTCTCATCGAGGATTTTCTTTCCTTTTAGATGGCCCTCTTGATATGCGCATGAATCCAGACATAGGAATCACCGCTGCTCAATGGTTAATAAAATCTAATGCAAAAACTATTTCAAAAGTTTTATATGAATTTGGAGAAGAACGTTTTTCAAAAAAAATAGCTAATACTATAGTAAAAAAAAATAAAATTGAACCTATTACTAGAACTCTTCAATTAGCCAAACTTATTAAAAAAATTGTGCCAAAACATAAAAAACATCCTGCTACGAGAACTTTTCAAGCTATTAGAATATATATTAATAAAGAACTCTATGAACTCACTGAAGCTCTTAAACATGCATTAAAAATATTATCTCCGGGAGGTAGATTATTAATTATTAGTTTCCATTCACTAGAAGATCGCATAGTTAAAAATTTTTTTCTAAAAAACAGCAAAGCACCATATATTCCACCTGGAATAGCTATTAACGAAACACAAATTAAAAGTCTAAAAAATATAAAATTAAAAACTATAAAAAAAATAAAACCTACAATATCTGAAATTCACCATAATCCAAGAGCACGCAGTGCAATTTTAAGAATTGCTGAAAAAAGAAACGTTAATGAATAATAACACGTATAATTTATCTAAAATAATTTTAAAAGATCTAGCAAAATTACATAAAATAACTTTAATGTTACTTGCAATTATTACAATTTTTTCAATATTAACCGTTGTTATAATTCATAAAACTCGATTACTTATTACACAAGAAGAAAAATTAAATATTATTAGAAACAAAATCGAAATAAATTGGAATAACTTAACTGTAAAAAGACACTTATCAACTTCTCACGATAAAATTGAAAAAGATGCAAGAGAAAAGTTAAATATGCAATCTATCAACCCGTCTCAAGAAAATATTATTTTTCAATAATCATTAAATTAATATAAAAGGAAAATTTTATATTTATGAAAAAAATCATTAATGATATACGATTTAATAATATAAAAATGAAAAACTACTACTTCGAAAACCGAATATTTTTTTTGTTCAATGTAATAGTTTTTTCTATTATTGTAATTTTATTCAATATAACTATATTACAATTACTTAGAACAAAACAATTAACACAAGAAGGCGATTTACGATCATCAAGAATACAAATAGAACCTAATTTAAGAGGAGCCATAAAAGACCGTGCAGGAAATTTTTTAGCTTTAAGTATACCTGTAAACAACATTTGCATTGACCCAAAAATATTTTTTTTAAAAAAAAAAATTGAAAAAGAACAATGGAATAAATTATCAAATATATTAAATATTCCATTACAAAAAATCATATATAAAATTAAATACTTCAAAAATAACCGTTTTATGTATTTAACTAAAAAAGTAAGTCAAAAAATTGGAAAACGCATAAAAAAATTAAATTTTCCAGGCGTATTTGTTATGGATGATTTTCAAAGATACTATCCATTCGGAAAATCAACTTCCCAATTAATCGGAATAACTAATATTGACGGAATAGGCATTGAAGGAGTAGAAAAAAGTTTTAATAAAATACTTATAGGTACTCCAGGAAAAAGAAAAATAAGAACTGATAAATTTGGAAACATTATTGAAAATAATACATTG
This sequence comes from Buchnera aphidicola (Nurudea yanoniella), assembly GCA_039829995.1. Classification (NCBI taxonomy): domain Bacteria; kingdom Pseudomonadati; phylum Pseudomonadota; class Gammaproteobacteria; order Enterobacterales; family Erwiniaceae; genus Buchnera; species Buchnera aphidicola. Next base: position 235,588 of record CP140036.1, on the reverse strand, counting down.
ATTAAAAAAAATTCTCCAAATGATATAAATTTAAGTATTGATATAAGATTTCAAACAGAAATATACCGCGAATTAAATCGTGCTGTAAATCTTAACAAAGCTAAATCTGGAACAGCTATTCTTACAAATATAAAAACTGGAGAAATATTAGCTATAGCCAATAGTCCCACATATAATCCAAATAATTTAAAAGAAATATCTATGGAACTAATACGAAATAAAGCTATTACCGATGTATTTGAACCGGGATCAACTGTTAAACCCATGGTAATTATGAAAGCTTTACAAAAAAAAATAATAACTTCAGAATCTATAATTAACACTACTCCATTTATATTAAATAAACATGTAATACAAGACGTATCGTATCATAAACAATTGTCAGTAACAGATATATTAAAAAAATCAAGTAATATAGGAGTATCTAAATTAGCATTATCTATGCCAGCTTATGAATTAATTGATATTTATTCTAAGTTTGGTTTAGGAAAATCTACTCATTCAGGATTAATAGGAGAAATAAATGGAATATATCCTAAAAAAAAACATTGGTCAAATTTAGATAAAGCAGTATTTTCTTTTGGATATGGTTTGATGGTCACACCATTACAATTAGTTAATGTTTATACCACAATAGGAAGATATGGATTATATAAACCATTATCAATTGTTAAAATTAAAAAAAACACTACAGGAACACAAATATTTTCAAAATCTTTAGTAAAAATCGTTTTAAATATGCTTGAATCAGTCACTAAACCAGGAGGAGTAGGAGAAAAAGCAGCAGTGAAAGGATATAAAATAGCTGCAAAAACAGGAACTGCAAAAAAAACAAATTCAAAAGGGAAATATATTAATAGATATGTTGCATATACGGTAGGAGTTGCTCCAATTAGCAATCCTCAACTTTCTTTAGTAGTGATAATTAATGATCCAAGAGCAGGAAAATATTACGGAGGAACAATTTCAGCTCCAGTATTTAGCTCAATCATGAAATTTGCACTAAGAACTGCGAATATTAAACCCGATGATTTATAAAAAATTAAATATGTTGGAAAAAATGGAAAAAAATTTGAAAAACCTATTAAAACCTTGGATAAAAATAAAAAAACCTCTTAAAATAACAGGGATAACATCAAATAGTAAACATGTCAAAAAAAAAATTTATTTTTGGCATTACAAGGAACTAAATTTCATGGAAGTATTTTTATTAAAGAAGCAATTAAGAATGGAGCCAGTGCTATCTTATATGAAATAAAAAAAAATAATATTAACAACCATGGAAATATAAAATATATTAAAAAAAATATCCCTATAATTTATTTTGTAGAATTATCTAAACATTTGAATAATATATCAAAAATATATTATCAAGTTAGTAAAACATTAAAACTAATTGGAGTTACTGGAACAAATGGAAAAAGTACAGTAACTCACATAATAGCTCAATGGCACTATTTGCTCAATAAAAAAATAGGAATTATGGGAACATTAGGGCATGGAAGTTATAATAATCTCAAATCATCCTCGAATACGACTGAATCACAAATAAATATACAAAAATTTTTAAAAAAAATGTTAAAAAAAAATATAAAAATTGTTGCCCTAGAAGTATCTTCTCATGGAATTATACAAAATAGAATATCAAATTTGCATTTTTCTATAGCAATACTAACAAATGTCACTTCAGATCATTTAGATTATCACAAAACTATAGAAAACTATATACAATCAAAATGGATTTTCTTTTCTCAAACAAATATTAAAACATTTATAATAAATAATGACGATTATATTGCAAACACTTTTATTCAAAAATTGTCTAAAAAAAATGTTATTGTTGTAAGTATAAAAAAAAATTTTCAGCATGATTTGTTTAAAAAATGGATACATGCATATAAAATCATTAAAAATATATATTTTACTTATATTTTTTTTAAATCTAGTTGGGGAAATGGAAAATTAAAAAGCAAACTCATTGGAAATTTTAATATTACTAATTTACTACTAGCTTTAGCTGCACTATTAGAGTTAAAATATCCATTATCTGTCTTGATAAATAAATGCAAAAAAATAAAAGCTATTCCTGGTAGAATGCAACTCTTTAAAACTAAAAAAAAACCATTTGTCGTTATTGACTATGCACATAACGAACATGCTTTTAAAAATGTATTAACTGCTATTCGATCAAAATACCGTAATAAAATATGGTGTATTTTTGGATGTGGAGGAGATAGAGATAAGTCTAAAAGATCTTTAATGCGAAAAATTTCCGAAAAAATAGCTGATAAAACAATTTTAACTAACGACAATCCAAGAAATGAAGATCCGATGGAAATAATTACAGAAATTATAAAAGGAAGAAAATTAAAAAAAAATATGTATATTATCTTAGATCGAAAGAAAGCTATTACTTTCGCAATAATAAATGCAGAATTTCATGACTGCGTTCTGATTCTCGGAAAAGGTCATGAAACATATCAAATTATAAAAGAGAAAAAATATTATTTTTCTGACCATGACATAGTTAAAACTCTCTTAAAACAATGAAAATAATTCCAATACCTTTTAAAACAATATGTTCTATTACTAATGGAACTTGTCACAATGAAAAATTCATAAAAAAAAATAATTTAACTTTTCATTTTATAAGTATAGATTCAAGAAAAATTATTTTAGGATGTTTATTTATAGCTTTAATAGGAAAACAATTTGATGCCCATGATTTTATTCAAGAAGCAGTTAAAAAAGGAGCTTCTGCAATTTTATTAGAAAAAAAATCTGATATAAATATACCTCAAATAATTGTAAAAAATACTATCATAGCTTTAGGAAAAATAGCAAAATGGATTAGAAAAAAAAGCAATGCTCATATAATTGCGATAACTGGATCTTCTGGAAAAACATCTGTCAAAGAAATAACTACCTCAATAGTTCAATGCTATGGAAAAACTTTATCAACATTTAAAAATTTTAATAATAATATTGGAGTTCCATTAACTTTATTAAATCTAAATAAATCGCATAGATATGTAATTATTGAAATTGGTGCAAATCAACCCAACGAAATATTATATTCAACGAATATAGTTAAACCAAATATTGTACTAATAAATAATATTCACCTTTCACATTTAGAAGGATTTAAATCTTTATCAGGAGTTTCTAAAGTAAAGCAAGAAATAATTTCCAATTTACCAAAACATGGAACTATTATTTTTAATAAAGATAGTCATAATTGGAAAACATGGAAAAAAAATACAAAAAACCATAATATAATTTGGTTCTCAATAAAAAAAAAACCCAAATATTCGCAAATAACATTATTTTAAATAACCAAGGATCTACATTTAGATTACATTCTCCACTAGGAAATATCAATATTAATTTACCACTATTAGGACTTCACAATATTTCAAATGCGCTCGCTGCCATTTCTATAGCAATAGCATTGCAAATTCCACTGAAATGTATTCAAATTGGATTATCTAAAATTCCTAAAATGTCTGGAAGATTAGAGGTAATTAAGCTTAAAAAACATGTAACTATTATAAACGATACATATAATGCTAATGTTGCATCAATGATTGCAGCAATTAAAGTACTCGAAAAAATGCCTGGTCATACAATTTTCGTTTCTGGAGATATAGCTGAAATGGGAGAAATGAGTATGTTATACCATAAAATAATTGGAAATATAATTAGAATATCTAGAATAAATAGTGTAATGAGTATTGGAGTGCTAAGTAAAAAAATAAGTAAACATAGTGGAAAAGGCAATCATTTTACTTCTTTTAATGTATTAATTAATAATTTAATGAAAAAAATATCAAAATATAAGAAAGTGACAATTTTAGTAAAAGGGTCTAGAAGCGAAAAATTAGAAAAAATAGTTGAAAAACTAATTCAGGAGTACAAAAATGATTTTTCTAATTTATGAACATATTTTTTGTACATGTGTTAATACTACATCGCACCTAATTCATCGTTCTGTTATTAGTTTATTTACATCTTTTATTTTTTCTTTATCACTAGGATCATTTTTAATAAATTTTTTAAAAAAAAATAAAATTTATCAAATAATTCGAAAAGATGGACCGAAAACACATCATAGAAAAAAATACGTACCTACTATGGGAGGAATTCTCATATTATCCTCTATTATTTTTTCTGTTTTTCTATGGACTGACCTATCCAATTTATATATATGGCATTCACTGTTCGTTCTAATAGGATTTGGAATAATAGGACTAATAGATGATTATAAAAAAATTTTTTATAAAACATCAATAGGATTATCCTATAAATGGAAATTTATTTTCTTGTCTATAGTTTCTATTATTTCTATTATTTTAATATTATATACTATTCCACACAATTATACTATTCCATTAACATTTCTACATAAAAAAACTATACTAATAAATATCGGAATAACATATATATTTCTTTTATATTTCATACTAGTAGGTTCTAGTAATGCAGTAAATTTAACAGATGGATTAGACGGGTTAGCCATTGTTCCTATAATTTTTATAACTTCAGGTTTATATTCATTATCAGTAATTTCTAGTAATATAAATTACTCCCAATATTTTAATATTGCATATATACAAAATATTCATGAACTAGCTATACTCTGTACAGCTATTATAGGATCAGGATTAGGATTTTTATGGTTTAACACTTATCCAGCAAAAATATTTATGGGAGATGTTGGATCTCTCGCATTAGGAGGAACTTTAGGAATAATAGCAATATTATTACATCAAGAAATATTGTTTTTCATTATGAGTGGAATATTTGTTCTCGAAACTTTATCAGTAATTATTCAAGTTATTTATTTTAAATTGAAACGTGAAAAAATATTTAAAATGACACCCATTCATCATCATTATGAACTAATAGGTTGTCCTGAACCTAGATTAATAGTTCGACTTTGGATAATTTCTTTCATTTTTACAATTATAGGACTAGTTTTTATATTCAAGGCTAATTAAAATGTATAACTATTATAAAAAAAAATACTAATATTTGGAATGGGATTAACAGGTCTTTCCTGCTTACAATTTTTTATATCAAAAAATATTTATCCAAAAATATTAGATTTCAAAAAGAATCCAAAATATATTAAAGATATAAAAAAAATAAAAAATATAATTTATCATATTGGATCAATAAATTATAATTGGATAAAAGAATCTGAATTAATTATCACTAGCCCAGGAATACCTTTATATCATCCAGCATTAATATATGCCAAACAAAAGGGTATTGAAATTATTGGAGATATTGAATTATTTATTAGAGAAACTAATGCTCCTATAATAGCTATAACTGGAACTAATGGAAAAAGCACAGTAGCTACGATGGTAAAAAATATATTAAAAATGTCTGGATTTAAGGTATGCTTAGGTGGAAATATTGGAGTTCCTGTACTTAATATTCTAAATAATTCTTCAGAGATATACGTACTAGAATTATCTAGTTTTCAATTAGAAACTACCGTAAATTTAAAAGCTAGAATTGCAACAGTACTCAATATAAGCGCTGATCATATAAATAGATATCCGTTAGGTATAACTGAATACATCAAACAAAAACTAAAAATTTATAAAAAATCTACATTTTCTGTTTTAAATTTAGAAGATAATTTATCATTTAATTTTAAGATTCAACAACAACCACATGTTACATTTGGACTTAACAGGGGAATATACAACTTACAAAAAAAAGATGGAGATTTCTGGTTATGTTACAAATCTAAAAAATTATTGAATACTAAATCTTTAAAAATATGGGGACAACATAATTACATTAATGTACTATCTGCACTATCAATTGTTCACAATTTTAAATTAAATATAAAAACTAGCTTAAAAGCAGTAAAAAAATTTGAAGGGCTTCCACATCGTTTTCAATTCTCATATAAAAAAAATGATATATTATGGATAAATGATTCTAAATCTACTAATATTGGAAGTACACAATCAGCTATAAAAAATATCTTACCATATGCAAAAAGAAATATTAGATTGATATTAGGAGGTGATGGAAAACTAGCAAATTTCTCCTCGTTAATACCTTATTTAAAAAATGAAAAAATAAAGATTTATTGCTACGGAAAAAGTAAAAATGTACTTTTTAAGTTACGTCCTGAAAAATCAATATTGTCAAATACATTAAACGATGCAATGTTTTTGATAAAAACTATAGTAAAACCTGGAGATATAGTATTACTATCTCCTGCTTGCAGCAGTTTAGATCAATTTTCTAGTTTTGAAGAACGTGGAAACACCTTTATAAAATTAATAAAAGAACTACATTAATGGAAAAAAATCTATTATTTAAAAATAAAAAAACATGTCAACAAAAATATGAAATTTTTTAAAAAAAAGTTATACGATGCCGAATTATTATGGTGTACTATCAGTCTATTTCTAATTGGAATAATTATGATAACTTCGTCTTCGATCTCTATAGCTAATCATTTATATAAAGACCCATTATTCTTTACCAAAAAAGAAATATTATATTTGATAATAACTTTATTTTTAATGTATATATGTCTTCAAATACCTATACACTATTGGAAAATACATAGCATAAAAATTTTATTAGCCTCTGTCTTTATGTTGATATTAGTATTAATAATAAGTACTCCTATTAACGGATCTTTAAGATGGATTGAAATAAGTATTATACACATACAACCATCTGAAATATCTAAAATAGCTATATTTTGTTATTTCTCTAATTATATATCCAGAAAACACAATGAAATTATTAATAGTTTCATAGGTTTTTTAAAACCATTAGGAATAATATGTATTATATCAATATTATTACTAATGGAACCAGATTTAGGAACAGTAGCTATATACTTTATTACTATACTATCTTTATTATTTATCACTGGAGCACAAATTTGGAAATTTATACCCATTATTTTACTAGGAATAATAGCTACTGTTGTCTCAATAACTTTTATTCCTTATCAAAATGAACGAATACTATCTTTTTTAAATCCTTGGAAAGATCCATTTGGAAAGGGTTATCAACTCACACAATCACTCATGGCTTTAGGAAGAGGAAATGTATTTGGTGTAGGTTTAGGAAATTCTATTCAAAAATTAGAATACTTACCTGAGGCGCACACTGATTTTATATTTTCTATCATAGGAGAAGAATTAGGATATTTTGGATCTTGTATAATATTATCTATGATATTATTTGTTTCTTTCCGTGCATTAAAAATTGGAAAAGAAGCATTAAAGAATAATTGTTTGTTCTCTGGAAATTTTGCTTTTTCTATTGGAATTTGGTTTATGTCTCAAACCTTAATTAATATTAGTACTACTATTGGAATACTACCAACAAAAGGATTAACACTTCCTCTTATAAGCTATGGTGGATCAAGTTTACTAATCATATCAATTGCAATTTCTATATTGCTACGTATTGACTTCGAAACACGAATAAACAATAAATTTTATCGAGGTTGCAAATGAAAAAAAAAACAATACTCATCATGGCCGGAGGTACTTGTGGACATATTTTACCTGGATTAGTTATTGCAAAAAAACTAATAAAAAAAGATTGGAATGTATTGTGGTTAGGTACAAAAAATCATATTGAATCTGAAATAATACCACAAAATAAAATCCCTATTAAATTTATTAATATAAATCCAATTAAAAAAAAACTTTTTTTAATCTAATTAAATTTTCTTTTCAAATTTTTCTTGCTTGTTTGCAAACTAGGTCTTTTATAAAAAAAGTAAATCCTGATGTAATATTAGGAATGGGAGGATATGTCTCACTTCCCGGGGGAATAATATCAGCCTTATACAAAATACCACTTTTGATTCATGAACAAAATAGAATCGCAGGTTTATCTAATAAATTTTTATCAAAATTTTCAACTTGTACTATGCAAGCATTTCCAAAAACTATATCACATGCAAAAACTGTAGGAAATCCATTAAGAAAAGAAATTGCTAATTTGAAAAATCTAAAAAATCGTTTTAAAAATAGAAGCGGACCACTTAGAATACTAGTTATCGGTGGAAGTCAAGGAGCTAAAATATTCAATTCTGTACTTCCTGAAATAGCTTTTTATTTAAAAGATAAAGTGTTAATTTGGCATCAAGTAGGAAAAAAGAATAAAATACAAACATTAGAAAATTACAAAAAATTTAAAATTTTTCCTTATAAAATAGTTCCTTTTATAAAAAATATAGAAAAAGCATATTTTTGGGCAGATATTATTATTTGCCGATCTGGAGCAATGACTGTAAGTGAAATTGAATATATTGGTTTACCTGCTATATTTGTTCCTTTTCCTCATAAAGACAAACATCAATATTGGAATGCTTATCCTTTAAAATTAAAAGGAGGTGCAATAATAATAGAACAGCATCTTTTTAATGCTAAAACAACAACAAAAATTCTAAAAAATATAAATCGAAAAGTTATTAACATAATGTCAAACAAAATAAATCCAAGATTCTTACTAAATTCTATCAAAACTATTATTAAAACAATTGAAAATACATTTTTACTTTCTAAAAAAATCTCTTAATTTAATATAATCACAAATGATAAAATATTTACATAAATTAACTTATGAAAAATAATAACATACATTACTCTAATTCGCTTATTTCAAAAATGTGTCATAAAAATCACATCCATTTTGTTGGAATTGGAGGAATAGGAATGAGTGGAATAGCTGAAATTTTACTTAAAAATGGATACATTATAAGCGGTTCCGACTTAGAATCTACCCCTATTACAAAAAAATTAGCTAATTTAGGTGCAAAAATATTTTCCAAACATTCAAAAAAAAATATTAAAAATGCAAATTTCATAGTAATATCTAGTGCAATATCACCTTTTAATCCTGAAATTATACAAGCCAAAGCTTTAAAAATTCCCATAATACCAAGAGGTAAAATGTTATCCGAAATAATAAAAGACAAATATGGAATTGCAGTATCTGGAACACATGGAAAAACTACTACTTCTTCAATAATATTTAATATATTTGATAATAATAATTTAGATCCAACATTAATAACTGGAGGATATCTCCAAGAACTTAATAATAATGTTCAATTAGGCAAAAGTTCTTATTGTATAATAGAAGCAGATGAAAGCGATGCTTCGCTACTATATTTAAAACCAACTATAGCCGTATTAACAAACATAGATAATGATCATTTAGACAACTATAATGGAAACTTTAAAAATCTAAAAAATACTTTTATTAAATTTATAAATAATCTTCCATTTTATGGAACAGCAATAGTATGCATTGATGATAACAATATTAGAAATATAATATCATCAATACATTGTAATATCGTTACTTATGGATTTAGTTTAGATGCTGATATAAAAATAGATAAATACAAACAAAATAAATTTTCTAGTTATTTTAGAATAACAAAAAACAAAAAACTCGTATTAAATGCTATTTTAAATATTCCTGGAAAACATAACGCTCTTAATGCAACAGCAGCCATAGCCGTTGCTATCCAAGAAAAAATTAGTAATGCTGGAATTGCTAAATCTTTAAAAAAATTTAAAGGTGTTAAACGTAGATTTGAATTATGCAAAAAATTTTTTATTTGTTGTTCAAAAAATAAAAAAAATAAGATTACCATTATAAAAGATTATGGACATCATCCCAATGAAATTTTAGCAAGTATTCAAACTGCTAGATCTGGATGGCCAAAAAAAAAATTAATAATGATTTTTCAACCACATAGATACACAAGAATGCATTATCTATTTAAACAATTTATAAATATATTACTGAAAGTAGATGAATTATTGATCTTAAAAGTTTACTCTTCCGGAGAAAAAATTATTTCAGGATCAGATAGCCTTGCTTTATATCAAGAACTATCCAAGTATAGAGAAAAATCAGTTACGTTAATATTGAAAAATAATAAAATATTCGAAATTTTAAAAAACAAACTATCAGGAAATGATTTACTTTTAATACAAGGAGCAGGAAATATAAACGTTATATCAAACAAATATATTATAAAAAATTTTCAAATATTAGAAAAGGAGAAATATTATGATAGAAAAAGTAGCAGTACTACTAGGAGGAACATCTAAAGAACGAAATATATCCTTATTATCTGGATATAATATACTCAATAGTTTATTGAATTCTAAAATAAATGCGTATCCTATAGATACTAAATATTATCCGATTATTCAATTACCTACTCAAGGGTTCAAAAAAGCATTTCTTGCTCTTCATGGTAATGAAGGTGAAAATGGAACTATACAAGGAATATTAAAATATTTAAATATCTCTTATACTGGAAGTCGAATTTTATCATCTGCTATTTCAATAGACAAAATGAAGACGAAATTATTATGGAACAGCGTTAATTTACCTACAATACCTTATTACTTTACAAATATAGAAAAATTTGAAAAAACATCAAAAAAAACATTTCAAAAAAATATCTTATCATTAGGATTACCTCTTATAATAAAACCTAATACAGGAGGATCAAGCATTGGAATTTCATTAATTAATTCGTACAATTATTTAAAAAAAGCGTGCATGAAAGCATTTCAATATGATAAAAATATACTTATTGAAAAATTTGTGTATGGATCAGAATATTCTGTAGGAATTTTAGAAAATAAAATATTACCATCTGTTTTAATTATTTCAAAAAACGCTTTTTATGACTATAAATCTAAATATGAATCTGAAAATACTAAATATTTTTGTCCTAGCGGGTTAGATAAAAAAAAAGAAATAGAATTAAAAAAAATAATAAAAATGGCATGGAATATACTTGGATGTACAGGATGGGGAAGAATTGATCTCATTATGGACAAATATAAAAAATTTTGGCTATTAGAAATGAATACTTGTCCTGGAATGACAAAAAAAAGTTTAATTCCTATAGCTTCTAAGCAAGCAGGAATATCGTTTAAATCACTAGTTTTAACTATATTAAAATCGGCTCATTAAAGTTTTAAACCAACTAAATTTACATAAAAATGAAATATAAATCATCATATTATGGAATAACACAAAAACTACTGAAATATGCAGTCATATTATTTTTGATTTCTTTCATAATCTTAAATAGTTTTATATTAATAAAATTTTCTCAACAACTTTCTAATAAAAAAATATCTCATTTAATTATTAAAGGTAAATTTCATTATTTTAATAAAAATGCACTTAAAAATTTTATTCTATCTCTAAAAAAACCATATAATACTAATTTTCAGTACAATATTTTTTTAAAAAATGAACTTAAAAAATTGCCTTTTATACGCAATATTAAAATAAATGCATTAAATAATGACACGTTGTTAATTTATTTAGAAAATTTTAATCCTATTGCATATTGGAATGACAAATATATATTGAATGAAAACGGAGTAAGTACTAAAATTATAAAAAGTTTTTTTTCTGAAAATATTTTACGGTTTTATGGATCGAAAAATAGCATAAAAGACTTTTTAAACAACTATAATACAGTCCAAAACGTACTCAAAAAAAATAATATCCTTTTGAAGTCTATTATAATAACATCCCAAAATTCTTGGAAATTATTTATTCAAAATAATATTGAAATAATTTTAGGTAAATTAAATTATACTAATATTATGAGATTGAAAAGACTAATGAATGTTTGGAAATTTTTAACTGAAAAAGAAAGAACAATGAAAAAAAAAATAAAGCACATTGATATAAGATACATATCTGGTATAGCGATAGAATGGACATAATACATACAGGCTATAATTATGACAAAAGAAAACAACAGAAATTTAATAGTTGGATTAGAAATTGGAACAACGAAAGTGATAACTTTAGTAGGAGAAATGCTAACAGATGGAGTTATAAATATTATAGGAATAGGTATTTGTCCTGCGCTAGGAATAAGCCAGGGTATCATATATGATTTAAAACTAATTATAAAATGTATCAAAAAATCTATTTATCAAGCAGAAAATATGGCAGATTGCCAAATTTCTTCTGTATACTTAGCGATATCTAATAAATATATTAACAGTCAAAATGAAATAGGAATTGTCCCTATATCTAAAAATGAAGTTACAATAGAAGATATAAAAAATGTAATACACACAGCGAAATGCGTTCGTATTCAAAACGAACATCGTATTTTACATATTATTCCACAAGAATATTCTATAGATAAACGCATTGGAATAAAAAATCCAATTGGATTATCAGGAAAAAGAATAAAAGTTCAAGTTCATTTAATTACGTGCCATTCTGAAATAGAAAAAAACATTGTTAAAGCAGTAGAAACATGTGGAATAAAAATAAATCGTATTATTTTTTCAGGATTAGCTTCCAGTAAAGCAATTTTAACAAAAGATGAGAAAAAATTAGGTGTATGTATGGCAGATATCGGTGGAGGAACAATAGATCTTTCTATGTATACCAATGGAACGCTCAAAAATAGTTGTGTTATTCCTTATGCTGGAAATTCAGTTACAAATGATATTTCTTATGCATTTAAAATTCCTTTTATAAAAGCTGAAACAACAAAAATTCAATATGGATGTGCTGACATTTCTTCTTCTAACGATATGCACAAACAAATAGAAATATCTAATTCTAATAATACATCAATTAAAAAATTTAAAAAAAATACATTAATAGAAATTATTGAACCAAGATACACTGAATTACTCAATTTAATAAATAAAAAAATTTTAAATACACAAAAAAAATTAAAAAAATCAAACAATCACTATGAATTTGGAGCGGGAATAGTTTTCACCGGTGGAGCTTCAAATATTAAATTATTAAAAGAAAATGCTAAAAAAATTTTTGACATACCTGTAAGAATAGGAAAACCAAAAGAAATTATAAGTTTAGTAAATAACATCGAAAAATCTAACTATTCTACTACAGTAGGATTACTATATTATGGTAAAGAACATTATAAAAGCTATAACAAAAACAAAATGTCTGCAAATATTTTTAAAAAATGGTTTAATTTTTTTAATAACTGGATAAAAAAAGAACTATAATAAAAAGTAGGATATAAATTTATGTTTGAACCTGTCGAAAAAAATAACGATGCAATTATTAAAGTAGTAGGAATAGGAGGAGGGGGAGGTAATGCTGTGGAACATATGGTTCGAGAAAAAATTGAAGGCGTAGAATTTTTTGCTATAAATACAGATATACAAGCATTAAAAAAAATAGAAGTTGGAAAAACTATACAAATAGGAAATCATATAACACAAGGACTAGGAGCGGGAGCTAATCCTAAAATAGGACGAAATGCTGCTGAAGAAGATAAAGAAAACCTAAAATCAATATTAGAAGATTCAGATATGATTTTCATAGCAGCTGGAATGGGAGGCGGAACAGGTACAGGTGCAGCTCCTGTTATTGCAGAAATTGCAAAAGAACTAGGAATTCTAACAGTAGCTATAGTAACTAAACCTTTTAGCTTTGAAGGAAAAAAAAGAATGACTTATGCGGATCAAGGTATAATAGAACTATCAAAATATGTTGATTCGCTCATCACTATTCAAAATGATAAATTGTTAAAAGTACTAAAAAAAGGTATTTCTTTATTAGACGCTTTTAGTGCAGCAAATAATGTTTTAAAAGGAGCAGTTCAAGGAATAGCAGAACTTATGACTAAACCTGGTTTAATTAATGTAGATTTTGCCGATATACGTACTATAATGTCTGAAATGGGATTTTCTATGATGGGAACAGGAGTCGCTTCTGGAGAAAATAGGGCTAAAGAAGCATCTGAAATTGCTATTTTTAGTCCTCTATTAGAGGATATCGATTTATCCGGAGCTAAAGGAGTATTAGTTAACATTACTTCAGGATTTAATATGACACTAGATGAATTTGAAACTGTAGGTAATATTATAAGATCTTTTTCTTCTGATAATGCTACTGTAGTAATTGGAACATCGCTAAATACAGAAATGAACGATACACTTCGAGTTACAATAATAGCAACAGGCATTAAAATTGGAAAAACATCCACATACACACAATTTTCAAAAACTATACATTCAAAAAAAACATCCTTTAATTTTGAATATGAAAAACCGAATATGTTTTTCAATACAAAAAAATATACAATTGATACGAAACAATCAAAAAATATAAATAATACACTATCAAAAAATGATAATATTGATTATCTAGATATCCCAGCTTTCTTAAGGAAAAAATCTAAATAAAATATTTTATTTTTTAAAAAAACAAATTTAAAAATTTTTAAACATTAAAATAAATTAAATATATTATTTGCACTATTTTAAAAATAAAAATTTTAAAGTTGAGAAACATAATATGAAACAAACATCTAAACGTTTACTATCTTTTTCTCAAAAAGCTATTAAAAAAATTAATTCTATTACTGAAACATCTAAATTATCTAATTTAAAACTAAGAATTTACATCACTGGTGGGGGTTGTAGTGGATTTCAATACAACTTTAAATTTGACAAAAAACAATACGATGATGATACAATTATCACTAAATTAAATGCGTCTATTATAATAGATCCTATCAGTCTTCAATATATAAAAGGCGGAACAATAGATTATCAAGAAAATTTAAACGGTTCGAAATTTATAATATTTAATCCGAAAGCAAAAACTACTTGCAGTTGCGGAATTTCATTCAGCATTTAACGAAATAGTTTCCAAGTGAAATTTGAGAAAATTATGAAAGAAAAAAATGATAAAAAAAATATCACAATTGGAATTATTGGAGCATTAAGCGAAGAAATTAATTTACTATATAAATATATTAAATTTTATAAAAAAAAAATTATCTATAATAAAAAATTTTATATAGGAAAATTAAAAAATATTAAAATAATATTAATACAATCAGGAATAGGAAAAACTTCAGCTAGTATAACATGTACTATTTTATTATATGTTTATAAAATAGATGTTATTATTAATATTGGAACAGCTGGTAGTTTAAGTAAAAATATGAAACTTGGAACTATAGTACTGCCTTGTAGTACATGCTATCATGATGTTGATCTCACTCCATTTGGTTATAAAAAAGGACAAGTCAAGAATTTTCCTCAAATATTTTCAATAAATAATTATTTAACAAAATTAATTGAAACATATATGATAAAATTAAATATTTATTATAAAAAAGGTCTTATAATAAGCGGAGATTCATTTATTCATGAAAAAACAAAAAAAAATAAATTAAAAATACATTTTCCAGAAGCAATCGCCGTAGATATGGAATCAACAGCAATTGCTCAAGTATGCTACCAATTTAACAAACCGTTTTTAATTATTAAAACTATATCTGATCATTCCAATAACTATGCTGCATTAGATTTTCAAAAATTTTCGCACTTAGCTTCAGAAATGCTTTTAAAAATTTTTCAATATTTTCTACATCATTTTTATATACACGAATAACATATGTGAAATTTTAAATAATTTTTATAAAAAATTAAAGCCTTTAAAACAATAACAATTATCTTATAACAACTATAAATCATTAAAACAATAATTGAAGAAATTTTTCATGCATAATTTTACATAAATTAATTAAAGCTAAAAAAATTAATTGTTTAATTTAAAATATTCAAAATCTCGTAAAACATAGAATAATCTATATAAATTTCATATATAAAATTTTATATTTTCGAAACGTATTAAGTTATAATAAAAATTATTTTTCATCGTATCTATATTCAAATATTACATAAATTATAATAAATACACTACTACTTTTTTAAATTTAACATATCAGTAATAGTCCCTTGAAAAATTTGTGCCGATAAATTTATAGATTCATATAAGGTAGGATGAGCGTGAATAGTTAATGCAATATCTTCTACATCGCAACCCATTTCGATTGCTAATCCAATTTCTCCTAATAATTCTCCAGCATGGCTTCCAACAACAGAACCACCTATAATTTTTCTTGTTTTTGAATGAAAAATTAATTTAGTCATGCCACAAGAAAAATTTGAAGATATTGCTTTTCCTAAAAAATTCCATGGAAATACTGCACTTTCATATTCTATTTTATTGTGAATAGCTTCCTTTTCTGTCATTCCTACCCAAGCTACTTCTGGATCCGTATACAATACACATGGAACTACATAAGGATTGAAAACATGGTTTTTCCCAAAAATAACTTCAGCTGCTATATGACCTTGATGCATGCCTTTATGCGCTAACATAGGTTGGCCGGTAACATCTCCAATAGCATATATATTAGATATATTTGTACGTAATTTTTTATCTATTTTAAGAAATCTATTGCAATCTACTTCTAATCCTATTTTATTAATGTTTAAAGACTCTAAATTTGATTCTCTCCCCACTGCAACTAAAATAGCATTATACAATTTAGTATTCCGAACATTGTTTTCTTTATTTCTCGAAACTAAAAAACCATTTTTTTCTGGAACAATTTCTTTAATTTCAGAATTTAAAAAAATATTAAAATCTTTTTTTACTGCATTATAAAAAATGTTCACTATATCTCTATCTAAATGCGATAACAATTCATGTGAACTATCTATAATATCTACTTGAGATCCTAATGAGCTATAAACAGTAGCCATTTCTAAACCAATAATACCTGATCCAATAATTAATAAATTATCAGGTATATGAGGAAGCGATAATGCAATAGAAGAATCCCATATTCTAAAATCGTCAGAAGGAACATATTTTAACTTTTTAGAACGAGAACCTACTGCTATGATAACATTTTCAAAAAAAATAATAATGCTTTCATCTCCATTTTTTACTAATATACTTTTTTTATCTAAAAATTGCGCGTTTCCAAAAATGACTTCTATATTACGTTGATTCGCCATGTTTTTTATTCCAGAACTAAGCTTATTAATAACTCCATCTTTCCACTGACGTATCTTATTTATATCAAAAATTGGTTTAGAAAATGCAACACCTATGTTAAATAAATTTTTTGATTCTTTTATAACTTTAGATATATGCAATAAAGATTTTGAAGGAATACAACCTACGTTAAGACAAACACCTCCTAAATTATTATATTTTTCTATTAAAATTGTATCTAATCCTAAATCTGAACAGCGAAAAGCAGAAGAATATCCTGAAGGACCTGATCCAATCACTACTACTTGAGTGTATATTTTTTTATACGACATTATTCCTACCTATTTATAAAGAAAATTTTTCTATATTTTTCATTAAAATCAAATATTTCAAAAATTATTTGTAACAATATAAAACATTAAATTTAAAATTCATTTAATGATTTAAACTATTAATAATCTAATATCTGATAACATTTCACTGATTAAAGTAATAAATCGAGCAGCTTCTGCTCCATCAACAACGCGATGATCATAAGACAATGATAATGGAAGCATTAAATGTGGTTTAAATTCTTTACCGTTCCAATGCGATTTTATAAAAGCTTTTGATATTCCTAAAATTGCTACCTCCGGATAATTTATAATAGGCGTAAAATTGGTGCCACCAATCCCTCCTAAATTAGAAATTGTAAAATTTCCATTTGTTGTATCTATAACATCTAAAGTTTTTGATTTAGCTTTCTTAGATAAATAATTTAATTTCAATAATAAATCAATAATATCTTTTTTGTCAGCATTACGAATAACAGGGACTAATAATCCATCATTAGTATCTACAGCAATTCCTATATTTATATCTTTATTCAATATTAATTTTTTCTTAGTATTAGGACATAATATACTATTAAATCGAGGAAAACTCTTTAATGACTTAGCTACTACTTTTATTACAAAAACTAATATCGTTAGCTTTAAATCAGATTTTTTCGCACTTAATTTAATATTATAATCTTTTCTAAATTTTTCTAAATTAGTAATATCAGCTTCGTCAAATTGAGTCACATGAGGAATAACAGACCAACTCTGACATAAATGTTTGCTAGAAGCTTTTTGAATATTTGTCAGCCACAATTCTGAAGATTTTTTTAATTTATCATAACTACCTTGAATAGATTTTTCTTCGCTTTTATGTTTTACATTAATATTCTTTTTATTTTGTATTGATTTATTTTGTACATATGCAGAAATATCTTCTTTAATAATTCTCCCTTTTCTTCCACTACCTATTACATGAGATAAATTAATATCTAATTTCCTAGCTAATCTTCGAATAATAGGAGTAGCATGAACTAATTTTTCTTCTTTTAAGCTATTATCTTCTATAAAAATATCTCTTTCAAAATGTCTTTTATTATCATATTCTAAATTATCTAAATAAAATTTTTTATTATTTTGCAATACATGATTTTTACTGGAATTTGAAAGTGATAAAATTAGTGAACCAGATTTTACTTTTTGTCCTACTTGTACAAAAATAGACTGTATTATTCCTGATTTACTAGATGGAATTTCCATAGATACTTTTTGTCCCTCGACAGTAATTAAAGAATCATTTTTTTTTATTTTATCGCCTATTTTTACAAATATTTCAATTACTTCAACCGTTTCTATACCAATATCAGGAATTTTAATTTCAATATCCATTGCGTTTCCTATGCTAACCTCGGATTTACCTTACTTATGTTTATATCAAATTGGTTAATTGCATCTACAATAACGTTTTTATCAAAATTATGAAATTTAGATAATTCTACTAAAGCTGCAATAACAATATGAAATTCATCAATTTCAAAATAGTTTCGTAAATTTTTTCTACTATCAGAGCGTCCAAATCCATCTGTTCCTAATACACGAAAACTTTTTCCTGGAACATAAGCTCTTATCTGTTCGGCAAAGATCTTCATGTAATCTGTAACAGCAATAGCTGGAAAATTATTCATGATTTTTGTAACATAAGGTACTTTTTTTTCTTTAATAGAGGGATGTAATAAATTCCAACGTTCGCAATCTTGTCCATTCCTTGCTAATTCAGTAAAAGATGTAACGCTATAAATGTCTGAACTAATGCTATACTTACTTAATAAAATAAGAGAAGCCTTACATACACATTCTAAAATAGAACCAGATCCTAACAACTGCACTTTAATTTTAGTTTCTCCGATACTCTTTAATTTATATATTCCTTTACAAATACCCTCTTCTGAATCTATAGGAATAGCAGGCATTTTATAGTTTTCGTTAAAAGTAGTAATATAATAATAAATATTTTCTTGAACCTGTCCATACATTCTATGCAATCCATCATGAATGATCACTGCTAATTCATAAGCATACGCAGGATTATATGATATACAATTAGGAATAGTTAATGCTTGAACATGACTGTGTCCATCCCCATGTTGCAATCCTTCTCCATTTAACGTAGTTCTTCCCGAAGTACCTCCTATTAAAAACCCCCTAGCCTGTTGATCTCCAGCTGCCCAACATATATCACCTATTCTTTGAAATCCAAATATAGAATAATAAATATAAAAAGGAATCATAGGAAAATTATTAGTGCTATAAGAAGTAGCTGCTGCTAACCAAGAAGCGAAAGCACCCATTTCACTTATTCCTTCTTGTAAAATTTGACCGTTTTTATCTTCTTTATAGTATAAAAACTGATCTTTATCTTGAGGAATATATCTTTGTCCGCTCGAGTTATAAATACCTATTGTTCTAAACAAACCCTCCATACCAAATGTACGTGCTTCATCTGCAATAATAGGAACTATCCTATCTTTAATGCAAGTATTTTTTAAAATAATATTTAATATACGAATAAAAGCTACAGTAGTAGAAATTTCTTTTTTTTGACTAGTTAACAAAGAACTAAAATCATTTAATTCAGGAAGTGCAAGTTTTTCAGTAAAAAAAGATAAACGTGATGGAAGATATCCTCCTAATTCTCGTCTTCTACTATGAAGATATTTAGATTCTTTACTATCAGCTTCAAAAGAAACATACGGTAAATTACTAAGGTCTCTATCTTCTATTGAAATACACAAATTGTCTCGAATATACCGCATATCTTCAACACTAATTTTTTTGATTTGATGAGCAATATTTTTTCCTTCTGCTATATTGCCTAATCCATATCCTTTTATAGTATGTATCAATATTATTGCTGGTTTTCCTATAACATCATTAGCTTTCTTGAAAGCAAAATAAATTTTTTTAAAATCATGTCCTCCTCTATTTAAATTCCAAATTTCTTGATCAGTCATATCTTTGACTAAATGTAAAGTTTCTTCATATTTTCCAAAAAAATGTTTTCTTACATAAGCTCCATTTTTAGATTTAAATGTTTGATAATCTCCATCTAAAGTTTCATTCATTAATTGAATTAACTTTCCAGTTGTATCTTTTTTTAATAATTTGTCCCATTCACTGCCCCATATAACTTTAATAGTTTCCCAACCTGCACCTTTAAAAATACTTTCTAGCTCATCAATAATTTTTCCATTTCCTAAAACTGGTCCATCTAATCTTTGTAAATTACAATTTACAACAAAAATCAAATTATCTAATTTTTCACGAAAAGCAATAGAAATAGCCCCTTTAGATTCCGGTTCATCCATTTCTCCATCTCCCAAAAAAGCATATACTTTTTGATTAGATGTATCTCTTAAATTTCTATTTTTTAAATATTTTAAAAATTTTGCTTGATAAATAGCACATAATGGACCCAATCCCATTGATACTGTGGGAAATTGCCAAAAATTCGGCATACATTTAGGATGGGGATAAGAAGAAAGACCATTGCCATTTACTTCTTGTCGAAAATTATCTAGCTGTTTTTTATCTAATCTTCCTTCAATAAATGCCCGTGCATAAATTCCAGGAGAAATATGTCCTTGAAAATAAACCAAATCTCCACTATTTTCTTTATTATAAGCCCGAAAAAAATGATTAAAACATACCTCATAAATTACGGCTGCTGACTGAAAAGAAGATAAATGACCCCCTAAATCTAAATTTTTTTGAGATGCTCGAAGAACTATCATTATTGCATTCCATCTTATTACAGAACATATTCTATTTTCTAAAAATAAATTTCCTGGATATTCACATTCTTCAGATACAGATATAGTATTTATGTAATCACTAATAATTTTATTTTCTATAAAATTTACATTTTCTCGTCTTAATCTCTGGATGACCGAATAAACAATAAATTTTGCCCTTTCGATGCCCTCTTCACGAATAACTGATTCAATTCCTTTTATCCAATCATCTGTCTCAATAGGATCAACATCGCTTAAAAACAATTGTGTCATATATGCATTCCTCATAAAATTATAAAATTTAATTTTATATTTCCATTCCACTAAATATTTTATTTTCTTGCTCAGAAACTTTTATAAATGTTGTACGTTTAGTTAGTTCTTTTAAAGTTGAAGCTCCAACATAAGTACATGTAGAACGTAATCCTCCTAAAATATCACGTATAGTTTCATTTACTGAACCTCTAAATAATAACTTTACTGATTTTCCTTCTACAGCTTTATATCCTGCTACACCTCCAATATAGCGATCCATTGCAGATTTAGAACTCATTCCATAAAAAACCATATATTTTTTATCATTTTCTTCAAAAATTAAACCTTCACATTCGCTATGCCCTGCTAACATACCTCCTAGCATAACAAAATCAGCTCCTCCCCCAAAAGCTTTTGCAATGTCTCCTGAAACAACACAACCTCCATCGCTAATAATTTTTCCACCTAAACCATGAGCAGCATCGGAACATTCAATTACAGCAGATAATTGTGGATATCCTATAGCAGTTTTAACACGTGTAGTACATACAGAACCAGGACCTATACCAACTTTTACTATGTCGGCACCAGATAAAATTAATTCTTCAACCATTTCTCCAGTCACTACATTTCCTGCACAAATAATTTTTTTTGGAAAAAAATCGCGGACTTTTTTTAAGAAAGAGACAAATTGTTCTGTATAACCGTTAGCTACATCTATGCAAATAAATTTTAATTCAGCAGATAAAGAACAAATTGTTTTCAATTTTGTAAAATCTTTTTTAGAAGTACCAGTAGACACAATAACGTATTTTAATACAGTATCAGATACACTATAAACAAAATTCTTCCAACATTCATATGAATAGTATTTATGAACTGCAGTTAATATATGAAAAGAAGACAAAACTTCTACCATTCGAAAAGTACCTATTGTGTCCATATTAGCTGCAATCAATGGAATACCAGTCCAAATTTGCCCAGAACTTTTAAAAGCAAAAGTACGTGTAAGATCTACTTGCGATCGACTTTTTAATATAGAACGCTTAGGGCGAATAAGAACATCTTTAAATCCTAACTTTATATCTTCTTCAATGCGCATAAATTAATAATCTCTATATGTGAACTAAATTACATTCATTATTTTCAAGAAATAGTTTATAATTAATTTTATTATTTTATAATAAAAATATTTATGTCAATTCCTATAAAATAAATATAACTAAAAATTAAATTTTATGACTTATATTGTAGCTCTTACTGGAGGAATTTGTAGTGGAAAGACTACCGTATCTAATTTTTTTAAAAAATTCGGTGTAAAAATTATTGATGCTGATATAATTACAAGAGAAGTTTTAAATCATAATCAAACTATAATAAATGCAATTATAAAAAGATGTGGAATAAAATGCTTAAATATAAATAAATCGATCAATAGAAAATACCTAAAAAATTATATATTTTCTAATAAAAAAAATAAATTATGGCTAGAACAGTTATTGCATCCTATAATAATTAAAAAAATGCAAGAAAAAATAAAAGATATAAAATCCTCATGGTGTCTATTAGTAGTACCTTTACTAATAGAAATGAAACTCTATAAACATGTGGATAGAATATTATTAGTTGATACACCGATACAACAACAATTTTTTAGAATTATAAAAAGAGACAAAATTAAAAAAAAACAAATTAAATCCATTATAATGTCTCAAGCAACAAGATTAAAACGTTTATCACTAGCTCATGACATTATTAATAACAATTCTAAAATTAGTTCTTTAAAAATTTTTGTTGAAGAATTAAATAATAATTATTTAAAAATAGCAGCTAACCATTCTAAAATATTCAAGAACCTTTAATAAAAATTAAAAATTTTTAAAACTTCGATAATTTAATACAAATTTTTTATATTCAAAAATTTTAATAAAATTTATGTCTAAAATATCTCAATGCAAGAAATTAAAAATAATAAATTCAAACAAAATAATTTGTTTTTAACATTTATCATATTAAAAAAATTAATAAAATAATACAAAAAAAGTATTTAAAAGTTTTTACGAACGTATTTTTACAATTTTTAAAAACTTTTATATTAAATCATTTATATTTTTGAAAAATAAAATATCATTTTAAATGATTATTATCTTGAGAAAAAAAATCAAATTTGAATAAAGTAGAAATAACCTCAAATTTTAAAGACTTCAACATCACACAAAACATAAAAAAAGATTCTCTTTTATATTCTTGTTTTGGATCTTTTTGTGCATATCCTCTTAAATGAATACCTTGACGTACATATTCCATAGCTGATAAATGTTCTTTCCAAAGTTCATCTAATGTTTCAATCATAATTGACTTTTCAAATTTTCTTATATTATTTAATCCAAAAACTTTTATTTTTTCTCTATAGCTTGCATTAGCACACTCTAAAATTTTTTTTGTGAGTTCTTCTTCATATAGAGTTTCATCATCTTTTAACCATTGCATAATTGGACAAAATAAATTAAAATTATTATATAAACAAGATTCTAATTTCGATACCTTCCACATTTCTTTTAGTGAATTTTTTTTTATATACTTATTAATAACTCCAACAAAGACATCAAAAGAAATCTTTTCAATAATATTACTAATATACTCAGCATCTAATATATAATTTCGTTGACAGTAAATAATATGACGTTGCTCATTAGAAACATCATCGTATTCTAACAGTTGCTTACGAATATTAAAATTATGATTTTCTACTTTTTTTTGAGCATTAAAAATTGCTCTAGTAACAAGAGAATGAGTAATAGCTTCTCCATTTTTTATTCCTAGCGCCTTCATAATTCCAATTATTCGATCAGAAGAAAAAATGCGCATTAATGAATCTTCCATAGATAAATAAAATCGAGAAGAACCAACATCACCCTGTCTACCCGATCTCCCTCGTAACTGATTGTCAATTCTTCTTGATTCATGTCTTTCTGTTCCAATAATATGAAGTCCACCAGATTTTAAAACAAGATCATGCTCTTTTTGCCACTCACTTTTGAGATTTTGTATCTCTCTTTTACTAAGTTTTTTTTTGTTAATTAAATTAAGCTTTAAATTTCCACCCAAAACTATATCTGTTCCTCTACCAGCCATGTTAGTAGCAATAGTTACGGATTTTAATTTTCCCGCCTGAGCAATAATTTTAGCTTCCTTAGAATGAAAATTAGCATTTAAAACATTATGTTTAATGCCTAACTTAATTAAACGATTAGAAATTAACTCTGATTTTTCAATAGATATCGTTCCAACTAATACAGGTTGATTTCTTTTAATACATTCTTGGATGTCTTTTATAATTGCATCTATTTTTTCTGACTCTGTCATATATATTACATCAGGCATGTCATTCCGTATCATAGGACGATTAGTAGGTATAACAATCGTATCTAAATTATAGATCGATTTTAATTCAGATGCTTCCGTTATTGCAGTACCAGTCATTCCTGACAATTTTTTATATAATCTAAAATAATTTTGAAATGTAATTGATGCTAATGTTTGACTTTCATTTTTTATTTCTAATTTTTCTTTTGCTTCTATTGCTTGATGTAGACCATCTGACCATCTCTTTCCTTCCATCATACGACCAGTATGTTCATCAACAATAATTACATTTTTATTTTTTACAATATAATCTATATTTCTAAAAAATAAATTATGCGCTCGAAGAGCAGCTATAACATAATGCATTAAAACAATATTTTTGGAAGAATATAAAGATTTTTTAGTCTTGATTAGATTATTTTGAACTAATAAAGTTTCGATTTTTTTCAAACCTCTATCCGTCAAATTTATGTGACGATGCTTTTCATCAATAAAAAAATCTCCTGTTCCAAAAAAAACATCAGAATCTTCTTTCTTTTGAGAAATAAATTTTGGTATAATTTTATTAATTTTAGAATACAATTCTGAATTACTTTCTGAATCTCGAGATATTATTAATGGTGTACGAGCTTCATCTATTAAAATAGAATCTACTTCATCAATTAATGCAAAGTTCAAATTTCTTTGAACTCTATCATTTTTTTGAAAAACCATATTATCTCTTAAATAATCAAATCCATATTCATTGTTAGTGCCATATGTTATATCAGAATAATAAGCCTTTCTTTTTAAAATAGGAGACATTCCGGAAACGTTTATTCCAACAGTTAATCCAAGAAAATTAAATAGAATTGAATTGTTTTCAGCGTCTCTTTTAGCTAAATAATCGTTCATAGTCACAATATGTACGCCTTTTCCTTCAAGAGCATTTAAATATGCAGGTAATGTTGCGGCCAATGTTTTTCCTTCACCTGTCCTCATTTCTGCTATGCATCCATAATGTAATACAATTCCTCCTAATAATTGAACATCAAAATGACGCATACTAAATACTCTTTTACTAGCTTCGCGAACTACAGCAAAGGCTTCAAATAACAAATCATCTAATTTAAAACCTTTTTTCAAACAATCTTGAAAAAAAATAGTTTTATTACGCAATGCTTTATCCGATAATTTTGAAAATTGAAATTCTAAATCATTAATCCTATCTATTTTTTTTGTAATATGCGATATTATTCTATCGTTACGATTACTAAATAATTTATTTAAAAAATTAATTATTATATTCATTTATACTCATATTTAAAAAAATATTAAAATATTATATTGTATGAAAAAATCAATTTAAACTTTTAAATGATTTTAAATTAAAATAAGCTTATTTTTTTTTTGTATTACTAAATTATTAGACTAGTTCAGAATATTAATTTATTTATTATATAACAATGTAATAAAAATTATAAAAATGTATTAATGAATTTTAAAAATATAATTTTTACAAAATATAAAAATTCTTAATATAAACATTAAATTGTAATAAATAAAAACTTATATATCTTATATAATTATAAATTTTATGAATTAAAAAATAAAAAAATTATTCATTAATTTTTAAATTAAAAATTCACTAAAATCGTTTTCCACATTTATTTCATATTGAAAAGTTTTTATAAAGAAAAAATAAATAAAATTTCAATTACATTCTATACATCTCTTAAAACTAACATTTAATATATTTATATATTTAAAAAGTACAAAATCTAAAATTTTAAGTATATTAAAATCTTAAATTATGAAAATAACTTTTCATAGAATTAGAACATTGGTGCAATTCACAATATTTATGATTGTCTCTACCAATCCAAATTACAATTATTTTCTTTTTATCAATGCTAACAAACCACCTATCCACAAAATCATCTTTTTTTTTCACTATATTATTTAAAAAATCATTCTTAAACAATTTTCCTAATTTCTCAATTTTACAAAATTTAATCACTGATTGCATAGAAAATAATATTGAATATACATTCTGCATCGACATAACCCAATTAAATTGAGGCAAAATATTGTACAATACAATATTGTCTTTCGATATAATTGTTTGAATAAAAGACATATTTGACTTATAGCCTCTACTAGCTATTACCTGCAATACTTGTGCTACTTTAATAGGAGTTAAATTAATCATACCTAATGAAATATAAGGATTTTTTAATGTTTGATTATCTAAAAAACCTAGTTTTATAAAAATTTCTAATAATTTTTTTATTTCTAATTGTGCATTTAAATTTTTTTTAGGAAAATTAATAAAAAAAACTAATCTATCAATAAATCCTTCTTCTCTTTTAAACTCAATACTACTACTATTTTTAAATTGAAAAAATTGTTCACTATTAAATCTTGAAATAATAAATCTATCTGATATAAATTCGTCTATACTAAATGTATTAAATTGAATAAAAGTAAACAAACACGTGATAAATTCAAATAAAGAACCTACCGAATAATGTATTTGGGAAACATGATCATTATTCAAAATTTTATTATGAGAACTTTCTAAAATACCTTGAATACCTCCATTCACTTTATCAATAATCACCATAGACATGTCTAAATTTTTAATATTTTTTTCTCTTTTTAATAAAGATATAGAAGATTTCATAACATTTTCTGAAAAAATGTGAGAAATAAGATCTAAAGTAGTAAAAACTTTAATACCTGAAAAATTTTTTATTTTATGTTTTAACTTTTGTTTTATTTCTTTTTTAACAATTTGCATAAATAAACTTTTTTCTGAAATAATACTATCTTGAGACTGAACTCCTAATGGTCTTAATATAAGATAACGATATAATTTATTACTTATAATATTTTGTTTATGTAATACATATAAAACCACATTACGTCTATTTAATGTTATTGAAGGATTTTTCCATGGATTATACAAAGAAGCTCCTTTGATCATACCTACTAATAAAGCATATTGATCAAAACTCAATTCGTTCATAGGTCGACCAAAATAATGTAAACTAGCTAGAGGAAGACCTCTTATTTGTTTATTTCCATTTTGTCCTAAATATACTTCGTTTAAATATAATTCTAAAATTTTGTCTTTGCTATATTTCCAATCTAAAATCAAAGCCATACATATTTCATTTATTTTTCTCCATAATGTTCTAGAATTAGTTAAAAACAAATTTTTTACTAATTGTTGAGTAAGAGTACTTCCACCTTGAACAATATAACCAGCATGAATATTAGTTAAAAAAGCACGTATTATAGAATGAATATTAATTCCACTATGATTATAAAAATGTTTATCTTCTGTAGCCAATAAAATATTAATTAATTCGGAGGGATAACACTTAAGAGGTAAAAACAATCGCTGTTTTTCATATGAAGATGGTAATATTGTAATTAATTTAGGATCCAATCGTAACAATCCAAAATTATGATTATTGTATAAATTTTCTATTTTTGTCAATCTATTCTTGTTAAAATATAACTTTGCATAAATTTTTCCTTCTTTCTCATCAGGAAAGATAAAAGATCGTCTTATCAATATTATATTTTCTCCTTTTGTAATAAATTCTCCCGATCGTTTCAAGATAGAAACGTATTTATACTGTATACTTTTTAATATAGATACCATTTCTTTTTGAGAATAATAATTTCCAGGTTCTAAAGTAATTATTCGACTATATATTAAAATAGGAAATGACCATGTTTTTTTATTAATAAACGAATTAATTTTAATATATAAAAAAAATCCATATAACATAATTAAAAAAAATAATGAAAAAAATATTTTTGATACAACAATTGAATTAAATTTTATATTCATTTTATACATTTTAAATAACCTTTACCTAATATACAAAAATTTATTCCTATGATACAACCATGAAATTTCTCAAAATTTATTATATTAAAAAATCTCACATATTAATTTAACCACTAAAATAAAAATTAATAATTCATTTCAACAAAAAAAATAACTACTATGTATAAAATTACATTATAAAATAAGGTCCAATTTGAACTTTCGGAATATCAAAAATATTTGGATATGTTACTTTTACTAAGTACAAACCTTGAGCTTTAGCAGTAGGAGATGCTAATGTTCTATCTCTAGATAATAATAATTCTTTCATCCAATGTTCACTATACTTAGATGTTCCTATTTCAATCAAACATCCGACTATATTACGTACCATATGATACAAAAAAGAATTTGCTATAATATCAATAATAACTAATCGATTTAAACTAAAAACTTTTAAAAACATAATATTTCGAATAGGA
Organism: Buchnera aphidicola (Nurudea yanoniella); assembly: GCA_039829995.1. Taxonomy (NCBI): domain Bacteria; kingdom Pseudomonadati; phylum Pseudomonadota; class Gammaproteobacteria; order Enterobacterales; family Erwiniaceae; genus Buchnera; species Buchnera aphidicola. The sequence continues at coordinate 206,688 of CP140036.1, read as the reverse complement.
GTACTAGATTGACAGTTAATAGATCGAAATGAAGTAAAATCATGTTCTCCAATTAAATATTTAGCAGCACAATTCATCTTAAATATATCTAATTTTTTAAAACAACTATAAAACCCTTGAGAAAAAATAGATGAGCGACATTTGTCATTATAAATTATATAACGATATCTACGTGATAAAGCACTATAACGTGCATGAAAAGATTCTGATACATCTTTTTTCCATAACACCGAAATATCCTGAGGTAAATAATTATTAACTCCAACAGTCCAAGCTGCATCATTTCTAACTGCAGAGGTATAAAAGTGAACTACTTGACCAATGCTATGAACACCTGCATCAGTTCTTCCGGCACAAAAAACTGTTATTTTATGATTAGCTATAATTGATAATGCCAATTCCACTTTTTCTTGAATATTTGATACTAATTTTTGATACTGCCATCCATGATAATTACTTCCTTGATATTCAATCCCTAACGCAATTTTTCTTTTATTAACTATATTATTCATTAAAAACTATCCTAAATTAAATTATGTAATTCGTAAAATTTTTTAAATTATTAAAGCGTTTTATCAAATTAATCATTATGATTAAACAAGTTTAAAAAATCCAAACAAAAATTTATTATTAAAAGTATAAAATTTGCAATAAATTTATATTTTGATAATATTAGTTTATTAAAATAATAAAAATTTTAAATATAAAATAACTCTTAAAAAAACAAATCAATAAAATTAATATATAAAAATAAAAAATATAAGTGTAGCGAATTTTTCTAAATTATAAATTTTGTCTATTGTATTTAAAAATAATACGTTTATAGGACGTGTATCATGCACAAAGAAAAGAAAAAAAAAAGATCTTCTTTAAGTATATTATTCATGGCAGGAGTACAGCCTTATGAAAATACAAAAAATGAAAAATATATGAATTCCAAGCAAATTAATCATTTTAAAAAAATTCTTATTGCTTGGGCTACTCAATTAAAAAGTGATCTCCCTAAAAAAAAACTATACGTTCAAGAAAAAACTACTAACTTTCCAGATCCAATTGATAGAGCTGTACAAGAAGAAGAATTTAATTTTGAATTACGTCATCGCGATAGAGAAAGAAAATTAATAGAAAAAATAGAGAAAACTTTAAAAAAAGTTGAAGAAAATGATTTTGGATATTGCGATTCATGTGGAGTAGAAATAGGTATAAAAAGATTAGAAGCACGACCTACAGCAAATTTATGTATAGATTGTAAAACATTATCAGAAATCAGAAAAAAACAAATGTTGGGATAAAGTACGATGCAAAGAAGTAATTTAGTGAACGGGATTTTCCCGTTTCACTTTAAATTTATTTATGTATAGAAGGATTTATATCTATATTACAAATATGACAATACCCGTAATCTCTTTTTTTTATTAAATTATCTTGTTAAAAATCTTTCCAGTATAAAAAATATCAATACAATTTAAAAAAACAGATTCTACAATAAAAAATTTTTTATACACATAAATAAAAACATAATTAAAAAATAAATTCTAACTTTCTTATATGCATATTTTTCTGATGAAATAAATAGTTAAACATTTTCCTTTTATAATCTCAGAAATTTTGATGTTTCATGTAAAATAAATTATGAATCTATTTATATCTTCAATGATTATAATATATTTTAATAAAAATTTTGGTATAAATCTTCGAAAATTCTTAGTTTTTCCAGGAAAAATATTTTTATCATGAAAAAATAGATATAAAGTCAATCTTAAAAATAAGATCAACTACACAACCTAAATAAATTACCCACGTCGACAAACTAAAAAATAAACGTATCAAAATTTTACCCTCACTATTTCAAACATTTTTACTAATTTTTTCTGAATTCATGAATTTATTCATTTAATTTTTATCAAAAAATAAAGATACAAACACTATCTTTCGTAATATTTTGTATAGTAATATAAAAACTTAAAATAAAATATTGACTTAAAAAATTATAACTTTTTATAGTATAAAAATATAAAAATATTTTTATTGCAAATATGATAGTATATTAAATAGTAAATTTATCACACAGAAAAATATTTATTCAATATGTTTGGTATTTAAATTTATTGTTTAATATAGTTTATATATTTAATAATTTTAAATTTATAATTTCTTGAAAAATATATCTGTATCTAATTTTTCATTTAAAACTAGTTCAAACTATATGCATAAAAAAGAGCTTACCTTTTGACGAAGTGTGGGCTTTTCTCATATATTACTTTAGGAATATTTTAACCATGAAAATACTTAAATTTGGTGGAACTTCTTTAGAAAATTCAAAAATGTTTCTATGTTCAACAAAAATCATTGAAAATAATTCCAAAAATGATCAAATTGCGGTTGTCTTATCTGCACCTGGGAAAATTACTAATTTTTTAGCTAATGCAATTGAAAAATCAATAAAAAATAGAAATACACTATCGGAAATGTCTGAAATAAAAAATATCTTTTCTAAATTAATTACTAATATATATCAAAAAAATAATAATTTTCCATATAACTTAGTACAAGAAATTATCAAAAAAAAACTTTTAAAATTACAATCCCTTTTAAATGGAATAAGTTTATTAGGAAAATGCCCCGATAGCAGTCGCGCAAAAATAATTTGCTATGGAGAATTATTATCTGTAATAATTATGAAAAATGTTTTAAAAGCTAAGTCCTACAAAATTACTGTTATTGATCCGCAAGAAAATCTTTTAGCCATTGGAGATTATTTAAATTCTACCGTCGATATTCATGCTTCAACTATAAGAATTAATGCTATGAATATATCTAAACACCACATTATATTAATGGCTGGTTTCATTGCTGGTAATAAAAAAAATGAATTAGTAGTTTTAGGAAGAAATGGATCTGATTACTCTGCAGCTATCTTATCAGTATGTTTAAAAGGAAAAATTTGCGAGATTTGGACAGATGTCGACGGAATATATACATGCGATCCCAAGCATGTAAAAGACGCAAAATTACTTCAATCACTTTCATATCAAGAAGCTACAGAACTTTCTTACTTCGGAGCAAAAGTACTTCATCCGAAAACCATAGCTCCAATTGCGAAATTTAAAATCCCTTGTCTCATAAAAAATACCAAAAATCCCAATGCTCCTGGAACAATAATATGCGAAAACTCCAACGATACTACTTTTCCGATAAAAGGTATTACATATCTAAATAATATAACTATAATTTATATTTCAAAATATAAAATAAAAAACATGATTACAATAGCATCTCGGATTTTTTCTGTTTTATATTCAAATCAAATCGAAATTATATTAGTTACACAATTTTCTTCAGAATTCGATATCAGTTTCTGTATATGCAAAAATAATACACAAAAAACTATTGACATATTAGAAACTGAATTTCAATTAGAACTAAAAAATAAGCTTCTAAAACCAATAAAGTTTATAGAAAATTTATCTATACTATCTATAATAGGATCAGGAATAAATACTCAAAAAAAATTTTTTTCTAAAATATTTTCAACTTTATCCAAATCTAATACATCTATATTTTCTATATCAAACGAATCATCAAAAAATTCTATTTCAATAGTACTACAAAATGATTGCATTTTATCTAACATTAAAGCAATACATAATTCTTTATTTAATAATGAAAAAACCATTGAATTATTTCTAATTGGTATCGGAGGTGTTGGTAAAACTTTATTGCACCAAATTAAAAAACAAAACAATTGGCTAAAATTAAAAAACATAAATATAAAAATTTGTGGAATAGCAAATTCAAAAAAAATTCTCTGCAATATCAATGATGGAATTGACTTGAATTTTTGGAAAAAATTTTTTTTAGAAACTACTAAACCTTTCAAAATTAATGACTTAATATTGTTATCTAAAAATAATACTTTAATAAATCCTACAATCATTGACTGCACTGCTAATCAAGAAATAGCTAATCAATATTCTATACTACTAGAAAGCGGATTTAATGTTATAACATCTAACAAAAAAGCTAATACATCTAATATGCAATATTATAAGAAAATTAGATCTTCTGCTTCGCATTCTAAGAAAAAATTTCTATATGAAACTAACGTAGGAGCAGGTTTACCAATTATAGAAAATCTAAAAAACCTATTTTATGCAGGAGATGAATTAATACATTTCAGAGGAATTCTATCAGGATCCTTATCTTTTATCTTTGGGCAATTAGAAGAAAATATACCATTATCTGAAGCAACAAAAAAAGCTCATGAACTAGGATTTACAGAACCAAATCCAAAAGACGATCTATCGGGAATAGATGTAGCACGAAAATTACTAATATTAGCACGCGAAATTGGACTAAATTTAGAATTAGAAAATATAAAAATTGAACCTATATTACCAGAAACGTTTAATAATATTTCTAATACTAAACATTTTATGATTAAAATTCAAGAATTAGATCATATCTTTTCAAATCGCATAAAAAAAGCTAAAAAACATGGAAAAACCCTTAGATTTGTAGGTATTATTGAAAAAAATAGAACATGCACAGTAAAAATTGAAGAAGTTGAAAAACACGATCCACTATACGAAATTAAACATGGAGAAAACGCATTAGCTTTCTATAGCAAATACTATCATCCCATTCCATTAGTTTTGAGAGGATACGGTGCTGGAAATATTGTCACTGCAGCCGGAGTATTTTCTGATATATTACGTATATTATCATAAAATAAGGAGTTTAAATAATGATAAAAATGTATTCTCCTGCATCAATCGGAAATGTAGGAGTAGGATTTGATATATTAGGCGCTGCAATTACACCTATAGATGGATCATATCTAGGAGATATTGTAACTATTGTTCCTTCAAAAACTTTTAATCTTATAAATAAAGGAATATTTTCCAATCAACTTCCTATTGATACTAGCAGAAATATAGTTTGGAAATGTTGGAACTATTTTTGTTCTTTCTTTAATAAAAATCTTCCTATTACTATAATTCTTGAAAAAAACATGCCGATCGGCTCTGGTTTAGGATCTAGTGCTTGTTCTGTAGTCGCCTCTATTACAGCTATGAACACATATTTTAAAAATCCAATAAATAAATTCGAATTATTGTTGCTAATGGGAAAACTTGAAGGAAAAATATCAGGAAGTATACATTACGATAATGTTGCTCCATGTTTCTTAGGTGGTTTACAATTAATAATTAAAAAAAACAACATTATTTGCCAAAGATTACCAATGTTTAAAAATTGGTTTTGGATAATTGCATGGCCTGGAATAAAAATAAAGACAGAAGATGCTAGAACAATATTACCTTTAAAATATAGCAAAGATATTTGCATTAAACACAGTCGCTACTTAGCTGGGTTTATTCATTCTTTATATACGAAACAGCCAAAATTAACTGCAAAACTTATGAAAGACGTCATAGCTGAGCCATATCGCATTAAATTAATACCTAATTTTCTAAAAACAAGAAAAGAAACTAAAAAAATAGGCGCTATAGGATGTGGAATATCAGGATCAGGACCAACTATTTTTGTTATTTCTGATAATTTGAAAACCGCTAAAAAAATAAAAATATGGTTACACGAAAATTACCTTCAAACCAATCAAGGATTTGTTCATATTTGCAAACTAGACACTATAGGAACTCGTCAAATAGGATAATTCATGAAATTATATAATCTTAAAGATAAAAAAGAAGAAAGAAGCTTCTCAGAAGCTGTTAAATTAGGATTAGGAAACCAACAAGGATTATTTTTCCCAAAAAATTTACCAACTATCTCATGCGAAAAATTATCACAATTATTAGACATGAATTTTCTACAACGTAGCAGCAAACTATTATCAATTTTTATAGGAGATGAGATTTGCAATTCTGATTTGACAAAACAAGTTCAATCAGCGTTTTCATGTACTACTCCAAATATTACATTGATCACAGAAAATATAGCTTGCTTAGAGTTATTTCATGGACCAACGCTAGCTTTTAAAGATTTCGGGGCAAGGTTCATGGCTCAAGTGATATCTTTTCTTAATCATAAAGAAAATAAAACCATAACAATATTAACTGCTACATCCGGGGATACAGGAGCAGCTGTCGCTCATGCTTTTTATAAAATGAAAAACGTTAAAGTTGTAATTCTTTACCCTAAAGGGAAAATTAGCGATTTACAAGAAAAATTATTCTGTACATTAGGAGAAAATATAGTTACTATTTCGGTCAATGGAAGTTTTGATGAATGCCAAAATCTCGTAAAAAAAACTTTTCAAGATGATGATCTTAAAAAATCAATAGGATTAAATTCTGCTAATTCAATTAATATTAGTAGATTGTTAGCACAAATATGCTATTACTTCGAAGCTTTTTCATTACTTACTCCTCAACAAAAAAACAATTTAATTATATCCGTTCCTTGTGGAAATTTTGGTAACATTACAGCAGGTTTACTAGCAAAATCTCTAGGTCTTCCTATAAAATCATTTATAGCAGCTACTAACGCTAATAATACAGTTCCAAGATTCCTTCAAACAGGTCATTGGCATCCACATAGCACGATATCAACACTTTCTAATGCTATGGATATTAGCCAACCTAATAATTGGCCACGAGTTAAAGAACTATTTAAAAGAAAAGCGTGGCCATTAAAAAAATTAAAGTTTGGTAGTGTGTCTGAAAAATCAACAAAAGAAAGTTTAATAGATTTAAAAAATAAAGGATACATTTCAGAACCTCATGCAGCAGTAGCATATAATGTACTAAAAAATAAAATTAAAAAAAATGAATTCGGATTATTTTTAGGAACTGCGCATCCATCTAAATTTAAAAATACTGTAGAAAAAATTTTAAATATAAATTTATCATTACCTAGTGAATTATCTCGCCGAGAAAAATTACCTACGTTTTCTCATAATATATCTCCGAATTTATGTGAATTAAAAAAATTTTTGCTAAAATAATAAAAATATCATTTGTATATAGAGAGAATTTTTCTCTGTATACATAAACTATATTAAACAGTGACATATAAATAACTTTCTCAAAAAATAATTTATTAATTTTATGTTCTTGAAAAGAACGTAAAATTATACTTTATACAATACATTTACAATATCTCCATCATTGATATGGTAATTTTTTCCTACTACCTTGACTTTTCCTAATTTTTTTACATTTTCTATACTTCTATATTTTATAAAATCGAGATACGCAATTACTTGAGCTCGAATGAAACCTTTTTTAAAATCTGTATGAATACACCTAACTGATTCACGAATTCCAATTCCACTTTTTGTAGTCCATGCATGCGTTTCTTGTTTTCCAACAGTAAAAAATGTTTTTAATTGCAAAAGCTTATACCCAAGATAAGAAATAGCATCTAAACCAGATTTTTTTAAACTTATTTGAAAATCATTAAAAGATCTATTATTATATTTTATAGAATCTTGTTGCATAAAATCCATGTAAACAAATAATATTATAAAATTTCTATGTTGAAATAAACTTCGTATACTTTTAACATATGAATCATTTTTAATATTATAATTCATATTAATTACATAAATAATAGGTTTTAACGTAATAAATTTTAAATGATCAATAATTTTAATTTCTTTTATAGTTAAATTTAAAATTTTTAAAAATTCATTTTTTTGTAAAACAATCAAACAACGATTCAATATTTCAAGTTCCTGAAGAATTTCCGTTGTATTAAATATATTGTTACTTTTTATTCTTCGTATTCTATTTTTGCAAACATCTAAATCAGATAATATTAATTCTAAATTAATTACCTCAATATCATCAATAAGACTAACTTTTCCATAAATATGAGTAATATCTATATTTTCAAAACCGCGAACTACATGAATAATTAAATCTGTTTGTCTAATATGACTTAAAAATTTATTTCCCAATCCTTCTCCTTGACTAGCTCCTTTTACTAATCCAGCTATATCTACTAATTCTATACATGTAGGAATAATATGCTTAGAATTAACTATGTTCGCAAGATCACTTAAACGAGAATCAGGAATAATCATTTTTCCAATATTAGGTTTAATAGTACAAAATGGATAGTTATGTGCTGGAACTTTTAATTTTGTTAATTCATTAAATATAGTTGACTTTCCTACATTCGGTAATCCAACTAAACCACATTTAAATCCCATATGATACTAACCTTATTGAAAAAATTTAAATTTAACTTTTTATATAATTTTTAAAATTTTTTAACATAAAACATTAACTATTAATTAACGAATGAACCATATTTATAGCATTGCAAATAGATTTTTCAATTAAAAATTTTTCTTCCGGAAAAGGAGAAGATAAAACAAAATCAGAAACTTTTTCTTTTTGATGAGGACGTCCAATACCGATTTGTATTCTTAAAAAACTACTTTTTTCTGGAAACATATCAATAATATTTCTAATTCCATTATGACCATTATGTCCGAATCCTAATTTTAATCGCACTTTTCCAGGATTTAAATCTAATTCATCGTGAACTACTAAAATTTCATTTAACGCAATTTGATAAAATTTAGAAAATAACATAATCGATCGAGCATTTATATTCATAAATACATTAGGTATAAATAAATACACTTTTTTTTTAAAATTCGAAAAAAAAAATCCGGTATATCCTAAAAATTTTTTATTTTTTCTTAAAATTTGATTATAGAATCTCGCTAAATTTTGAACAAACCAAGAACCTACATTATGTCGAGTTTTGTTATATTTAATAATTGGATTAGCCAATCCAACTATTAATTTTATATTTTTCAAAAATTTTACTCTGTAAAATTATCTTAAATTAAATAAATATATTTTACATTAAAACTATATTTAAATATAACCTAAATACAATTAAAACATCATAAAAATACATATATTTTTAAAAATAAAACTAAAAAATGCAATATTATCTTATATTAAATCTTTTACTAGCTTCATCCCAATTAATGACGTTCCAAAATGATTTTATATAATCCATACGATTATTTTTATATTGTAAATAATAAGCATGCTCCCAAACATCTAAACCAAAAATAGGAAAACCAGATGTTCCAGATATATCTTTTCCCATTAACGGATTATTTTGATTAATAGTAGAAGTAATAGATAATTTTCCGTTTTCTTTAACTAACCAAATCCAACCTGAACCAAAATGACCCATAGCTAATTTTTCAAATTTTTCTTTAAATTTTTCAATAGATCCAAAATTGTTTTCAAGAGAAACTTTTAAATCTCCTGTTAAAATAGTTCCAATCTTTAACATAGTCCAAAATAATTTATGATTGGCATGTCCTCCTGCGTTATTTTGTAAACTTATTTTATTTTTTACATTTATTTTTTGCAATTTAGAAATCAAATTCTCAATCGAAATAGTTGTACACAAATCATTATTATTTTTTAATATATCGTTTGTATTATTTATATATGCTTGATGATGTTTTAAATGATGAATTCTCATAGTTTCTTGATCTAAATAAGGCTCTAAACTATCATAAGAATAAGAAAGTTCCGGTAAAGTATAACTCATTTTTATAATCCCAACATTCTAAATATATTTATTAAAGCTATATTCGAAAAAAATTATAATATCATTATCAAAGTAAAATATAATTTTGTACTAATAACTTTTAGTATAAAAATTTTATATTATATTTTAAATATTTTTATTAAAAAAACATAAAATATTTAATTCAATATTATACAGGATATAATAAAAAATTAAATACATTTTAATAGAAAATAAAAATATAATGTACGAATATAGAAAACATTATTCTTTAAGAAAACGATTTCGCACTTTTTATCCTGTAGTTATAGACATTGAAACTTCAGGATTTAACTCAGAGAAAAATGCACTTTTAGAAATCGCTATAATTACACTAAAAATGAATGAATTAGGATTATTGGAACGAGAAACTCTTCTACACTATCATATAAAACCTTTTTTAGGATCAATTATTGATCCTAATGCTATTATCTTTAATAAAATCGATCCTTTTAATCCTTTAAGAGGGGCTGTAAGTGAATACGAAGCACTACAATCTATATTCAAACTTATTAACAATAATATTAAAAAACATAAATGTAGTAAAAGTATCATCGTAGCTCACAACGCAATATTTGACTATAATTTTCTTATGGCAGCCATAAAAAGAAACAAAATTAAAAATAATCCATTTCATTCGTTTGTTATTTTCGATACAGCTACATTAGGTGGTTTAGCTGTTGGGCAAACAGTGTTAGCAAAAGCCTGCAAAGCTATTGGATTAACATTTGACAATAATAAAGCACACTCAGCTTTATACGATACAAAAAAAACAGCAAAACTCTTTTGTGAAATAGTAAATCGATGGAAAAAATTGGGTGGATGGCCACCCAAAAAATAAAAATATTACTTATAAAAAACGCAAGAAATATAAAAAATTATTATTTGATTTAAAAAAAATTTTACATATTTGCAATAAAATTTCTTATAAATATTTAAAGAAAATTGTTTCTTTCAAATTTTTTATATTTTTAAACCTTTGTCAACAGCTTTCGTAATTAAATTTTGCAACTTTCCATTTTCAAAAAGTTCTAAAATTATGTTACATCCTCCTATAAGTTGTCCATTAATCCATAATTGCGGAAAAGTTGGCCAATTAGCATATTTCGGCAATTCAATCCGAATATCTGGATTTTTAAGAATATCCACATATGCGAATTTTTTACCACACGACGTCAAAGCTTGAACAGCTTGAGCAGAAAAACCACAACTTGGCGAAGAAGGAGAACCTTTCATATAAATTAAAATAGGATTGTTTTTAATTTGAGATTTAATTTTTTCTATAGCATTCATATTTTTTTCCTAAATAATTTTAAAATAAATTATAATATAAAATAACATAAATATTAACTATATATAAAATACTCATTATAATTTAAATACTAGATAAAAATATTTTTTTAATATATAATTTTTAAAAAAGGGGCTGATTTTGGACTTGACAAAATTATTAAAAACTTAAAGTGCATGCCGAGGACGGTTGCCTCGTTAAAAACCGAAAAAAATATAATAGCAAAACATAAAAATTACGCTTTAGCAGCTTAATAACCTGAACTAAAGCTCTCTTTCTTTATTTTTTCTCTTAAAATAAAGAAAATAGAGAAAACATAAAAGAGATTAAATTAATTTAAGACATGCTTATATTCTTAAATTAAAGTTTTTCATTTAATAAGCAAAATCTATATCGTGTCTATACGCTTATAGAGTATTTGAAAAATAATAGACTAAGCATGTAGTACTCAAGTCAAACATATTTTGGACGCGGGTTCGATTCCCGCCAGCTCCATTATTAATAATATTTGAAATGTACATTGTAAGAAAACTCATAAAATTTATTATGTAAAATTCTAAAAATATTAATTTAAAAATATTTTTATAATATTCCTAAACCACTATTTAGACCAACTCAATTTAGAATTTAAAACTTCAAAATAATTATAAGTTTTAGGATGTATTAAACATAAAAAATCATTACTCCTTTGAATAGAAATTACATCATTTTTTTTGACTGATATAATAATTTGACTATCACAACTAATTTTTAACTCTGATATAGTTTCCATACAACGCAAACAAATAGTACTATTACTATTTATTACTAAAGGACGAGAAGACAAAGTATGAGGAAACATAGGGACAAGAACAATAGCTTCTAAAGAAGAAACTAAAATTGGGCCACCTGCCGATAAAGAATATCCAGTAGATCCAGTAGGAGTAGAAATAATTAAACCATCGGAACGTTGAGAAAACGCAAAATTATTATTAATATACACTTTAAAATTTATCATATGTGCTACATGTGCAGAATGTAAGACAATTTCATTAATAGCTTTACTAAAAAAATATGATTTGTTTTTTTTAGTTACTTTTACTTCTAATAAAAATCGATTTTCTTGAATATATTCTCCAGATAACACTAATAATAATTGTTCAAGAACAATATCAGGATTTAAATCAGTTAAAAAACCTAAATTTCCTCTATTTACGCCTATTATCTTAATGTTATGAACAGACAATACACGAGCAGCGCGTAACATATTCCCATCACCGCCAACTACTATTACTAAATCGCATTTTTTACCAATATTAAACAATGACTCTTCATGAACATCTTTTAAATTTAATAGATTAGCTACTTTGTCTTCTATAATAACTCGATATTTTTTTTTTTAACCAATTATAAAGAACTTTATGTGTAGAAAATGCATTAGAATTTCTAGGATAACCTACTATTCCAATGCAATGAAAATATTGTTTCATAAAATTACTTCCTCTATAATAAAGTTACAAATTATTATTTAATACTAAATTATTTATTATAATTCTCTATATTCAGTAGAAAAATTAATTTATTAAAAACATAGGAAAATATATGAATAGTGAAAATACAAAATTACATTCTAAAAAAACTGTTAAAGAAAATGTTATCAATAACCTAAAAACGAAAGACAATGAAAAATATACAAATTACAAATTTAGCAATATTCATGAACTCAATAAATATATCAATAATATAAAAAAAAATATAGTTGATATGAAATTACGAGAACAAGCTGAAATCGAAAATATAAAAAAAAATACTGAAAAAAAAATAAAACAAATACAAAATACACAGTTAGAATTCTTTTGTACTCATTTAATTCCCATTCTAGATAACTTAAAAGATATAGAGAAAATTTTGTGTACACTAAATATAAAAAACGACAAAATAATTGAAGGAATATCATTGACATTAAAATTATTTTTAAATACCACTAAAAAATTTCACTTAATAACAGAAAAACGAAAAAACATAAAATTCGATTCATCATTGCATAAAACCGAATGTGAAAAGAATTTAAATAAAACAAATGATTATTATGTATCTGAAATAATTAAAGATGGTTACATATATAAAGGAAAAACAATACGTAAAGCTACAGTAAAAATTCATAAAAAACCTAAATTTAGTTAAAAATAAATAGTATTTCATTACAATTATTTACTATTTAGTAAAAAATAAAATATACATATTGTTTTATTTTTTAAATTACTAAAAAAACCAATTAATTTCACCTTTATTTTGTTCTTTCAGAAAAACATTAGTTTTTGAAAAATGGCGGCATCCAAAAAAACCTTTATAACAAGATAATGGTGATGGATGCGAAGCCAATAAAATATGATGTCTTTGATTACAAATATTTTTCATTTTATTTCTAGCATGTGACCCCCATAATAAAAAAATAATTCCTGAATGATATTCGTTAATTATTCTTATAACTTTATCCGTAAACAACTCCCATCCTAATTTGAAATGAGAACCTGGTTTTCCTGATTCTACTGTTAAAGAAGAATTTAATAAAAAAACTCCTTGATATGCCCAATGTTCTAAACAACCGTGTTTAAAAATAAAATTTATACCAATATCGTTAACTAATTCTTTCTGAATATTTAATAAAGAAGGTGGAATTTTAACACCTTTCTTAACAGAAAATGCTAATCCATGCGCTTGGCCTTTTTTAAAATATGGATCCTGTCCAATAATCACTACCTTTATATTAGAAAATTTAGTCAATAGAAAAGCATTAAAAATTTCATGTTTAGGAGGATAAATTAGTTTTTTTTTTCTTATTTTAGAAAGATTTTTAATAATATTAACAAAATAACATTTTTTTTTTTCTTTTTCTAATACATTTTTCCAATTTATAATATAATTCTTCATGTAAATATCTCTAATTCATTAATTAAAAATAAAAATTATATGTATGCAATAAACATAATTTTCTATATGATATACTTATTAAATTAGTATATAAAAATTTAAAAACTAAAAATTCAATTTTTCAATAGTATAAAATATAAAATAAATTAAAAAAACATAAATTAAAGCACAATATACCTAAAAAAATAAGGAAAAACATGCTAGTAACTTATCCAGCACCAAATTTCATTGCACCAGCCATTTTGCATAATGACGAAATTGTTGATAACTTTAATTTTTCTAATCATATTCATGGAAACACCACGGTTTTATTTTTTTGGCCTATGGATTTTACATTTGTGTGTCCATCGGAAATTATAGCTTTTGATACACACTTATCCGAATTTAAACAAAGAAACACAGAAGTTATAGGAGTATCTATTGATTCAATATACACACATCGCGCATGGAGAAACACTGAATTAAGTCAAGGAGGAATTGGAAAAATACAATTTATAATGATTTCTGACATAAAAAGAGAAATTCAAAAACTATATAAAATAGAACATCCAACATTAGGTGTTGCATTACGAGCTTCTTTCTTAATTGACAAAAACGGGATAATTCGCCATCAAATTATTAATGATCTTCCTTTAGGAAGAAATATTCCTGATATCATAAGAATGATAGATGCACTACATTTTCATGAAAAAAATGGAGAAGTTTGTCCAGCTAATTGGAAACCAGGAAAAAAAGGTATGCAAGCAACTTCAAGTGGAGTAAAGAAATATTTAAGAAATTTGCATAATTTTTCATAAAAATTTTATATATCTATTATCTTAAAATTAAAGTAAGTTATAAACCAGCAAAAAAATAAATTTATCGCTGGTTTTATTTATTTAAAAGCAATCTAAAAAATTGATATTTCAACATTTTAAACAAAATCATCATCTTCACAAATATCATAGTCACTACTATCTTCCAAAGAATCACAATCAGACTGATACGAGTTGTCAGTATTATTATCGTCATCATCTGTATATTTTTTAGTATCACTAATATATTGACTATGCATAGAATCATGTTCTAAAGAATTCGAATTGATATCATGAGAAGAATCAACATTATGTACCGAAGCATCCATTATTTCTTCTTCAGGTTTTTTATGTTGAAAAAGATTCATTAACATATTAGCCATAACAACACCACCAGCTACTCCAGCGGCAGTTTGTAATGCTCCTCCAAGAAATCCAGTACCAGAAGTAGCGCTATTATTAACTATTTCACCTTGAGGTGCAATGTTAGAATGAGATCGCATGGGAAATGAGCTACTTCTAACATCTTGTTCTGTACCTTTTAAACTATCTACGTTTTTATTTGAATGCAATGTGTCTGAAGTATTTTTAGATTTTTTTGTTCCAAATATATTTGATAAAAAACCATTAGATACAGATTTTTTGTTGTCTTGGTTCTCAACATTATTATTATTTAGAAAAGAAATTTTTTCATTTAACTTTTTAATAGCAGTCTCTTGAATTAAAATTGTTTGTGCCATATAATACGGCGAATTTGGATATTTTTCTAATAAATCTTTTATTAATTTTTCAGCTATATCATCTCTATTAACAGATTTTATTTCAGTTTTATACAATCTAGAAAATAAATCTTCTATTAATTTTTTTTCGTCATTATTCATATGGAACTCCACAAATGTATGTTTAAAAAATAATATATAATATGAAAATCCGAATAGTAAAACTTTATATTACATTTTTTAAAATATTAAAAATAATTGATTTATAATAATGTTAAAGATGTTTTTACATAAAACAAATCTACTGACATTTAATGTACAAAATATATATAATAAAATTAACTATTAATATTCAATAAAAGAATACATCATATAATATTGTAAAACAATATTTTATACTAATTTAAATATATCTTAAAAATAAATATTTTAGAAAAACTATATGAAAACGAATAAAATTAAAAAATACACTATAAAATTTGTTTGTAAATAACTTTTCTAATATAACTAATTTTAATTTTTTATTTTTTTATCTTTTATAATTATTATTATAACAATCATATTACTGAAATATTCAAAAATAAAGGACACATTCCTATATTAAAAAATTAAAAACATAAATTTTTAATAAAATGACTTTCTTCTTTAATTCAATTTCAATTTGAATACTAATATTATACTCTTTATTTAATAAAACAGAAAATTTAACTATGAAGAAAATTGCAAAAGAAATTATCAAAACAAACATACAAGACGAACTTAAAAATTCTTATTTAGATTATGCTATGTCAGTTATTATAGGACGTGCTTTACCAGATGTAAGAGACGGATTAAAACCAGTTCATAGAAGAATATTGTTTGCAATGAAAACATTAAACAACGATTGGAATAAACTATACAAAAAATCTGCTAGAATAGTTGGTGATGTTATTGGAAAATACCATCCACACGGAGACACAGCAGTATATGATGCGATAGTGAGGATGGCTCAATCATTTTCATTAAGATATACTCTCATTGATGGACAAGGAAACTTTGGATCAATAGATGGAGATTCTGCAGCAGCAATGAGATATACTGAAATTAGAATGTCAAAGATAGCATACGAACTATTAAGCGATTTAGACAAAGAAACAGTGAATTTTATTCCTAATTATGATGGAACAGAAAAAATTCCTGAAGTTTTACCTACAAAAATTCCAAATTTATTAATCAATGGCTCTTCTGGAATTGCAGTAGGTATGGCTACAAATATCCCTCCTCATAATATCAATGAGGTGATAGACGGATGCCTAGCTCTAATTAATGATAATAAAATTACATTAAAAAAACTTATGAAATACATTCCTGGCCCTGATTTTCCTACATTTGGAATAATTAATGGATGTAAAGGCATTACAGAAGCTTATCAAACAGGAAAAGGGAAAATTCATATTCGAGCTAAAAGTAAAATAGAAATTCAAAAAAAAACAAAAAAAATCTCTTTAGTGATTTTTGAATTACCTTATCAAGTCAATAAATCACGAGTCATTAAAAAAATAGTTGAACTAATAAAAGATAAAAAAATCGAAGGAATTAGTTGTTTACGAGATGAGTCAGATAAAGAAGGTATGCGAATAGTTATTGAAACAAAAAAAGAAGCTAAACCCGAAATAATTCTTAATCGATTATATACTCTTACTCAATTACAAATTTCTTTCGGAATTAATATGGTTGCTTTAACTCATGGACAACCTAAAATAATGTCTTTAAAAAACATTCTACGCGAATTTATATCTCATCGTAAAAAAATCATAACTAAAAGGAGCGTGTTTGAATTAAAAAAAGTTCAAAAAAAAATACATATCATTGAGGGATTAATAATTTCTTTAAATAATGTAGACATAATTATTTCATTGATTAAACGTGCAAAATCACTATCAGAAGCAAAAAAATTACTATTAGCTCAAAACTGGAATTTAAATGGATCTAAAAATACATATTATTCTAAAGATATTCGATTAAAATCTTGTATTTTTAACACTCAATTTACAAAGAATACTACTGTATTTTTAACTTCAGCTCAAGTAAATGCAATATTAGAATTACGCCTTCAAAAACTTACTCATTTAGAATTTTCAAAACTCATTGAAAAATATAAAAATCTTACACAATCTTCTATAGTATTAAAAAATATTTTACAAAATACTAACGAATTAATTAAAGTTATGAAAACAGAACTAATTGAAATTAAAAATAATTTCGGAGATAAAAGACGAACACAAATTATTAGAAGTTATAAAGATATAAACATTTCTGATATGATAGATCAAGAAGATGTAGTAGTTACTTTATCTCATTCAGGATATGTAAAATACCAACCATTATCCATATACGAAGCACAAAAAAGAGGTGGAAAAGGAAAATCTGCAGCTAAGACAAAAGAAGAAGACTTCATAGAAAGTTTATTAGTAGCTAATACACACGATACAATTCTTTGCTTCTCCAGTAAAGGAATAATTTATTGGATGAAAGTATATCAATTACCTGAAGCAAGTAGACACGCTCGCGGTCGTCCTATAGTAAACCTGTTACCCCTAAGTACTAAAGAAAGAATAACAGCTATATTACCTATTTCCGAATATAAAGATAGTATAAATATTTTTATGGCTACTGCTAAAGGAATGGTAAAAAAAACTAATTTATGTGAATTCAAAAAACCGAGAACAACTGGGATAATTGCAATAAAATTAAAAAATGACGACGAATTAATTGGAGTTTCTCTAACAAATGGCGAAGATAAAATTATGCTTTTCACAGCTGTAGGAAAAGCTGTTCATTTTTCTGAAAAATCTGTTAGAACTATGGGAAGAAATACTTCGGGAATGAAAGGAATTTCCATTAAAAAACAAGATAAAGTTGTTTCTTTAGTAGTTCCAAAAGGCACTGGAAATATATTAATTGTAACTGAACATGGATATGGAAAAAGAACAGAAATTTGCGAATTTCCAATAAAATCTCGAGCTACTCGAGGAACTATTGCCATAAAAATAACTAAAAAAAATGGAATAATGATTGGAGCTATGCAAGTAATAGAAAAAGATCAAATTATGATTATAACAAATGCAGGAACATTAGTAAGAACTAGAATTTCAGAAATTGGAATACTCGGAAGAAATACACAAGGTGTTATCTTAATTAGAACATCGGAAAAAGAAAAGGTAGTAGCCGTACAAAAAGCTAATGAATCGTTTTTATAATTTGTTAATTTAATAATAAATTAATATTTTTATATCTACAAAGTCTTCACCTAATATGTACATAAAATTATAGCTTTGAATACTACTCATATTAAATCTACTATGAAGAACAATATATAATTACATTGTACTTAAAAATCAAATCTAAGAAATTAATTATACATTTTATATGCCTTCTTTTATTAAAAATTTTATTATTTATACAATAATTATTTATGAAAATATTAATTAAACCAATGTTTAATTGCAAACGACTGTAATAAATATATTTTTAACTTTAGGAAAAACAAAATGAACCCAATATTACTAGTGAAAAAAAGAAATGGACGAAAAGAACTAATAGATTTTGACAAAATTCATCGAGTATTAAATTGGGCTGCACAAGATCTAGAAAATATTTCTGTATCTCAAGTAGCACTTAAATCTAGAATTCAATTTTATAATAATATAAAAACTACTACTATACATAAAACAATTATAAAAGCTGCAGCAGATTTAATTTCTGAAAATGCACCTGATTATCAATATATGGCTGCTAGATTATCTATATTTCATCTTCGCAAAAAAGCTTTCGGCCAATTCAATCCTCCATCCTTATATAAATATGTAAAAAAAATGGTAAAATTAGGAAAATACGACAAACATTTACTAGAAGATTATTCTAAAACAGAATATATAAAAATAAATAACTTCATTAAACATTACCGTGATATGAATTTTTCTTATGCAGCAGTAAAACAACTAGAAGGAAAATACTTAATACAAAATAGAGTTACGAAAAAAATTTATGAAAGTGCTCAATTTTTATATATAATGATATCAGCTTGTCTATTTCGTACATATCCAAAAAATACAAAAATGGAATATATAAAAAAATTCTATGACGCGCTTTCTACTTTTAAAATTTCTTTACCAACTCCCATCATGGCTGGGCTAAGAACTCCTACACGACAATTTAGTTCTTGTGTTTTAATTGAATGTGCTGATAGCCTAAATTCTATAAATGCTACTGCTAGTACAATTGTAAAGTATATTTCTCAACGTGCAGGTATAGGAATTAATGCAGGACAAATTCGAGCTTTAGGAAGTCCTATTAGAGGAGGAGATGCATTTCATACTGGATGTATTCCATTTTACAAACATTTTCAAACTGCTGTAAAATCATGTTCTCAGGGAGGGATAAGAGGAGGTGCAGCTACAATATTTTACCCTATTTGGCACCTAGAGGTAGAAAGCTTATTAGTTTTAAAAAACAATAGAGGAATCGAAGAAAATCGTGTTCGACACATGGATTATGGCATACAAATTAATAAATTGATGTACCAAAGAGTAATATTAGGACAACACATTACTTTATTTAGTCCATCAGACGTTCCAAAACTATATAGCTCTTTTTTTTCTAATCAAAAAAAATTTGAATTTCTATATACTAAATATGAAAAAGACATAAATGTTCGAAAAAAAAAAGTAAAAGCAATTAATTTATTTTCTTTAATGATGCAAGAAAGAACGTCTACTGGAAGAATATACATACAAAATGTTGATCACTGTAATACACATAGTGCATTTAATCCAAAATTAGCACCTATAAAACAATCTAATTTATGCTTAGAAATCACATTACCTACTAATCCTCTTAATGATATTCACGACATTAATGGAGAAATTGCACTTTGTACTTTATCTGCTATTAACTTAGGTTCTTTAAAAACTCTAAGTGATTTATCAGATCTATCTAATTTAATTGTTAGAGCATTAGATTCAGTATTAGATTATCAAGACTATCCAATTGAAGGAGCTAAAAAATCAGCATTGTCAAGGAGATCATTAGGAATAGGAGTTATTAATTTTGCATACTATCTAGCTAAAAACAAAGTAAAATATTCAGACGGAAGCGCGAATTCCTTAACACATAAAACATTCGAAGCAATTCAATATCATTTATTAAATGCATCATGTAAATTAGCAAAAGAAAAAGGAGCATGTGCTTGGTTTAATCAAACAACATATTATCAAGGTCTTCTTCCAATAGACACATACAAAAAAGAAGTTGATAATATTTGCAACGAACCACTGCACTTAAAATGGAACTTATTAAGAAAGAACATCAAAAAATACGGTTTACGAAATTCTACACTATCAGCATTAATGCCTTCTGAAACATCTTCTCAAATTTCTAATGCTACAAATGGTATAGAACCTCCTAGAGGATTTATTAGTATAAAAGCATCAAAAGACGGAATGTTACGTCAAGTGGTTCCAGAATACAAAAGACTGAAATCACATTACGAATTGCTATGGAACATGCCAAATAACATAGGATATTTACAACTTGCTAGTATTATGCAAAAATTTATAGATCAATCTATTTCTACTAATACTAATTATGATCCTAAATCTTTTTCTAACGGGAAAATTCCTATGAAAAAACTAATAACAGATTTATTAATAGCTTACAAATTAGGATTAAAAACATTATACTATCAAAATACAAGGGACAATGCAAAAGACAATCAGAGTGAGTGTTTAATATTTAATTATAACGATAATTGCGATAATGGAGCATGTAAAATATAAAACATATTTTATTTTTAATTAACCAATTTAATATATTTTTTATAAAGGAAATTCATATGACATATACTACTTTTTCTAAAAATAAAAATGACCAATTATTTGAACCAATGTTTTTTGGACAATCTGTTAATATTTCTAGATATGATCAACAAAAGTATGAAATCTTTGAAAAATTAATAGAAAAACAATTATCTTTTTTTTGGAGACCAGAAGAAGTAGATTTATCAAAAGATTTGATTGATTTTCAAAATCTTCCAAATCATGAAAAACATATTTTTATTAGTAATCTGAAATATCAAACTTTACTAGATTCTATTCAAGGAAGAAGCCCAAACGTTGCTTTTCTACCTATTGTTTCTCTTCCCGAATTAGAAACATGGATAGAAACTTGGTCTTTTTCAGAAACAATTCATTCTAGATCATATACACATATAATAAGAAATATAATAAATACTCCATCTATAATATTTGATGATATAGTTAATAATAAAAATATAGCAAATAGAGCTCGAGATATTTCAAAATATTACGATGATCTTATTAAAATGACTAGTTATTGGCACCTATTAGGAGAAGGATCTCATATAATTAATGGGAAAAAAATACTGGTTAACTTACATGAACTTAAAAAATTATTATATTTATGTTTAATAAGCGTAAATGCATTAGAAGCTATTCGATTTTATGTCAGTTTCGCATGTTCTTTTGCATTTGCAGAAAGAGAAATTATGGAAGGAAACGCTAAAATAATTAGATTAATTGCCAGAGATGAAGCTTTACATTTAACTGGAACTCAACATATTATAAACATATTAAGAAATAGAAATAATCAAGAAGAAATGTCCGAAATTTTTCAAGAATGCTATACTGAATGTTATGATCTATTTATTTTAGTTTCAGAACAAGAAAAATTATGGGTAGAATATTTATTTCAAGATGGATCAATGTTAGGACTAAATAAAGAAATTCTATCGCAATACATCGAATATATTACTAATATTCGCATGAATGCTGTTGGATTTCCTATGCCATTTTTAATTACTTCTAATCCTATTCCATGGATAAATTCCTGGTTAGTCTCAGATAATGTTCAAGTAGCACCCCAAGAAACTTCTGTTAGTTCTTATTTAGTTGGACAAATCGATTCCGATATTAAAGATACTGAATTTAATTCATTTAAATTATAATATGTCTTATTCAAAAATTAAAATTTATAATAATAATCGCATTATTTATTATAAATTTAAAAAAACCCCATTACGTGTTATTCTTCAAACGAACAATATAAATATAGAATATCAATGTACACAAGGATATTGCGGAACCTGTAGAATTAAATTAATCAAAGGAACAATATACTATAAAAATAAAAATGTTCCTCTAGCTTCTCAAAACCCAGGAGATATTTTTCCTTGTTGTTGTATAGCTCAAGGCAATATTGAAATAAAAATTTAACAATCTTTCTATCTAAATATTTATGTTATACAAACCTCAAAACTACTTTCATAAAACTTATTTATTTAGATTGTACAGAAGTTACAGCAATAGTATACACTATATCTTGCACTGAAGCTCCTCGAGACAAATCATTAACTGGCTTTCTTATTCCTTGTAATATTGGACCAATCGAAATAATATTTGTTGATCGTTGCACTGCCTTATATGCAATATTTCCAGAATTAAGATCTGGGAATATAAAAACTGTTGCTTCTCCATTAATAACAGAATTCGGACATTTCAATTGTGATACTACATTATCTATTGCTGCATCGTATTGAATAGGACCTTCTACAATAAAATGAGGACAACTTGATCGTACTATATTCGTTGCTTTCCTTATATTTTCTACTTTTTTTCCACTGCTAGATGATCCTGTAGCATAAGATAACATTGCTATTTTAGGAAATATTCCAAATAATAAAGCAGTATTAGCTGATTGAATAGCAATTTCCGCTAATTGACTAGCACTAGGATTAGGATTAACTGCACAATCTGCATATAACAATACACGATCCGGTAGTAACATAAAAAAAACAGATGATATGAGAGAAGAATTTCTAGATGTTTTAATCAATTGCAAAGCAGGTAAAATAGTATTAGAAGTAGTGTTTACAGATCCTGAAACTAATCCATCAACTTCGTTAGACTCTAATATTAAAGTAGATAAAATCGAATCATCTTGAAGAATTTTTTTCGCTTGAAATGTAGTAATTTTATATTTACAACGAAGTTGCAAATATCTTTCAATATATTTATCTCGTATTAATGTTGGATTTAAAATGCGTATATTGGGTTCTAATTCAATTCCATTTAACTTAGCAAGTTTCCTAATTGTATTAGGATTTCCTAATAATATACAATTTGCTATATCTTGATGTACACAAATAGAAGCAGCTTTAATAATACGAAGTTCATTTCCCTCAGGAAGAAGAATATTTTTTTTTTTCTTTTTTGCTAGTTTTTTTAAGTTATGAATAAATACAATAGGAGATACTGGATACTTATATAAATTCTTGTTTTGTAAAGAAGATATAAAATTATCATGAATATGCATCGAAACATATTCGCGTATTATTTCAAATTTTTCACTATCTTTGGAAGATATTTTAAAAGAAAACTTTTTAAACAAATCTATTATTTGCAATAAATTATACTTTATAGAAAATACAGGTATACATATTTTCTTCTTATTGATACAAATTTTTAAAGAATTTATATAAAATTCCTTACTATCTATTAAAAATAAAGCATTTATGCAATTATTTTGATTGACATAATCCAATATATCATCTAAATCATGTAAATTATCTAACGAAACTATTAATATTACACGAGATAAAACATTACTTTCATTTTTAAGCAAACTATTTTTATTATATAAAACAACTGAATTCACAAATAAAGAATTTAAATTAAACTGATTAATAAGACATGCTTTGAAATAACGAGATACTTTTTCTAAATTTGGTTCTATTAATTTTGAATACCATGGAATATATCCTAATATTGGAATTTTATAACTTTTATATAAAAAATCATAATTAACACTACTGTTATTATCTTTTTTTATTATAGTATTAAACATATCAAAATAATTTATAAAGTTTCCTTCACAATCAAAATTTATAGTTTTAAACTCATTAATTATAATTCCATGAATGTTAATATATTTTTTCTTTAAAAAACATTCGTTAATAATTTTCATATTATTACTAATATCAACAATATTATTTTTTCTTATAGTAAATAAAAAAATAATTTCTGCATTAGTAGCTTGTGCAATTTCATAATTAATTATATTTGATAAAAAAGAAGAAAATCGGAAACATACACCTTCTAAAAACAAAATATCATTATTTTTCTTTTCAGAATCTATCTTTAACAAAATATTTTCTAATATACTTTGTCTATATTTCGGAATTAAAAAATTATTTGCATTTTTAACTTTTATTGGATGAAGACATGAAATAGAACTCATATTCTTTAAAATTTTCGTAGTATGATCAAGACTTTCTTTACCATCGAAACTGTTAAAAATTGGCTTAAAAAATTTTATTTTAAAATCATTTTTTTGTATCTTACGAATTAATCCTATACTCACGGTAGTCAATCCAATATTTGTTCCTACAGGAATCAACATTAAAGTTCGTTTCAAAATTAACTCCATAAATGTAAATACTATTAAATTAAATGTTTTAGTGTATAAAAATCATATTTTAATTGTTTTTAACTAATGACATAGATTCTTTAGCTATTACTAATTCTTCATTAGTTGGTATAACTAATATAGAAATACTATCTTTTGTATTAATAAAGCCTTCTTTCCCCAATATCATGCATGAATTTAACTCTTTATTAATTTTTAAATTTAAAAGGGATAACTTAGATACAGTAATATTTCTCACTAATTTAGAATTTTCTCCAATTCCTCCCGTAAAAATAAGAGCATCTAATCTTCCTTTCAGCAAAGTAGTATAAGAACTAATGTATTTAGATAAACGATGACAAAATATATCAATCGATAATTTTATTTTTTTACATAATAAATAGTTTTTTTCCAAATGTCGAAAATCGCTACTACATTCGCTTAATCCTAGCAGTCCTGATTTTTTAATCAAAATGTTTTCAATCTCTTTCATGCTTATATTTAATTGATTATGCATAAAAAAAATAATTGCAGGATCTATATCACCGCTTCTAGTACCCATAATTAATCCTTCTAAAGGAGTTAAACCCATAGAAGTATCTACACATGAACCATTGCAAATAGCTGATACCGACGAACCACTTCCTAAGTGGCAAGTTATAATATTTAATTTATTTTTATGAATGTTTAACATTCTCGAAGAACGATTCATCACATATGAATGACTGATCCCATGTGCTCCATATCTTCGAATACCATAATATTTATAGAAATTATAAGGTATTCCATACAAATAAGAAGTTTTAGGCAATGTACTATAAAAAGCTGTATCGAATACAGCTACATTTTTTTTTTTAAATGAGGGAAAATTTTAAATGACGATTTTATTCCTAATAAATTTATAGGATTATGTAAAGGAGCAAAAATAGAAGCATCTTTAATATATTTCATTGTTTCTTTATTTATAATAACCGATTTTCTTAATTTCAATCCACCATGAACAATACGATGCCCTATACATGAAATGTTATCGAATATATATAAATTATTTTGTAAAATATTATGGAAAATAAAATGAATAATTTCCTCAATATCTTTGTCTGAATATAAAATATATTTATGTTTTTTAATTCTATTCTTCCAAGAAATCTCTACTTTAGAAGAGCATAAAAAATTAGCTATTCCTAAAATTTCTATATTGTCTGTTTTAGGATTAATAATAGAAAACTTTAAAGATGAACTGCCACAATTTAACGTTAATACGAATATATCAGACATAAAAATCTTCCAAATATAAAAAATATTTTTTATTCATATACCATTATGTATTTTATAAAATTTATTATAAAAATATTAAAAATAAAATACTAATTAGATATTACATAAAAATATAAAAAAGTACTAGAACTTAATTCATAAAATTACATTTGTTCTTTCTAAATACATTAGATATAATATATTTTTTAAAATATTAATACATATTAAGAAATAAGAATATGAATTTGCAAAAAAAAATAATTAAAACTCTAGGTGTAAAACCTATAATTAATCCAAAATATGAAATTAAAAGAATATTAAATTTTATAAAAACATACTTAACAAAAAATAAAAATATAAAAACATTAGTTTTAGGAGTTAGTGGTGGGCAAGATTCTACACTAACTGGAAAATTATGTCAATTAGCTGTGCAAGAACTGAATGCTATTAACAATAGCACTATATATAAGCTTATTTTATTATATTTACCATATGGAAAACAAATCGACGAACAAGATTGTCAAGATGCAATAGACTTTATTAAGCCAAAAATAACAGTGAATATCAATATAAAGAACTCTGTACTAAGTACTGAAAACGCTTTAAAGAAATCAGGAATATATATATCTAAGCGCATACACGAAAATAACAAAGCTAGAGAAAGAATGCAAATGCAATACAGTGTTTCCGGAATAAATAACGGAATTGTCGTTGGAACTGATCACGCTTCTGAAGCTGTTACTGGATTCTTTACAAAATACGGAGATGGAGGATCAGATATTAATCCCATTTCTGAATTAAATAAAAAACAAGGAAAACTTTTATTAAAAGAACTACAATGTCCATCTCATCTTTATCTTAAAAAACCTAGAACTTATTTAGAAGATACATACCCATATAAAACAGACGAAGAAATATTAGGAATAACTTATCACAAAATTGATTCTTATTTAGAAGGAAAGAAAATTGATAAAAAAAGTCAATTAATAATCGAAAAATATTATATTAATACTCAACATAAACGTAACATGCCAATCACACCCAATAAACTATTAAAAAAATATTTATAATATTATGTTAAAATATATGAAATTAAATTTTTATAAAAAATAAAATATTAAAAATCTTAATTTGAATATATTATTCCATAAAATAATAAATTAATGCAAAACAATATTTTGTTTCTCTATCGAATGAATTTGAACTTTTATTATTTCACTAATAGGATCTTCAGGGCAATGTTCTACAAAATAAATCAAATCAGTTAATGCAATGTGATTACATTCCAATTGAGCATATATTAATCCTCGATCACGTATTTCATAAGGATCATTAGGATTTATTTTTAATAATACATTGCTAACATTTAATGCTAATTCCATTTCTTTTTCTTCCATCAACGCGTTCTTCAACGTATCAAACATTTTTTGAATAACAGTTAAATATTTAACTTTATTTAAATCATTTTCATACAATTCTGCTGTTGGGCTAATATTTCCTTTCAGCCATACTTTTAAAATATGTTCGTTTAAAGTTTCTCCATTAAATGGATTTATCAACCACATTTTTTTATTAAACTCATCTGCACGCAAAATAAGTTGAGTAGGAAAAATGACCGGCATAAGGGGAAGACAAAGTTTTTGAGCAATATGTAATAATATTATGCCTAATGAAACTGCAGTTCCTTTTCGAGTTTGCAAAACATTGTCTAACCATAACACATCAGATAACTTATAAACTCCAGTAGCTCCACCAAATTTCCAACGATCATAAAACAATTCTATTAATTTTTTTAACTTTAAATACATCTCTTTTTCAGTTGCTATATATAATTTAGCTTCGGCTACTTTATTATTCAATTCTTCAATCACAAAATGAGATGGAAAATCCGGTCGAACAAGGCATAACATAGAAATTATTGATTCACATAAAGGCAATTTAGAAACGTCATAATCAAAAGAAGATGTCATATTATTTCCAATAATTAATTATTATATAAATATTGATTATTTAATACAAAACACATGTGATCATTTAATTATATATAAAAACACAAAATTAATTTAAAATAAGACTAAATAATTATAATACTTTTAAAAAAATATACATTACATACTAACAGGTTAAAAATCTTTACATATTTTTTTGTCCTACTGTAACTCGATCATTTCCAGAATAATCTCGATAAGTCATTATATTAACAAAACCATTTTTTTTAAATAACTTTTGTACACGTACCTTTTGCATCCAACTATGTTCTATTAATAACCAACCTGCATGTTTCAAATATCTTTTAGAATTTTCTATTATATAACGTATGGAACTCAGTCCATTTTCTGTAGAAATTAATGCTGTAAGAGGTTCAAATAATAGTTCTTTACTCAAATAATTTATTTCATTTAAACCAATATAAGGTGGATTACTAATGATAATATCAAATTTTTTATAAACAGAAGAAAACCAATTACTACAAAAAAAATTAGCATTTTTTAACTTTAAAATTTTTGCATTCTTTTTAGCTATATAAATTGATTTCTGAGAACGATCTATCCCTATAATTTTACAATAGGGTTTTATACTAGCTAATGCTAATGCTATGCAACCACATCCTGTACCTAAATCTAGTATATCTTTACAAAGAAAATCATCTAAACGCTCTAGCGCTTGTTCAACTAAAATTTCAGTATCCGCACGAGGTATTAATGTAGATTTAGATACAAAAAAAGGCAATGACCAAAACTCTTTCTTATGAACTAAATATGCAACTGGTTCACCATTTAATCTACGTTTGAGAATACTATTTAATCGTTTTAAATCACAACTCATTATTTTATAAAAATTATTTCTTATTAACCAACTAACATTCTTTTTAAGGACGAAATTTGCTAATACTTCCGAATCTAATCTAGGACTTTGACATCCAGAATGTTTTAATTTTAATAATGCCATATTGAGCCAAGATTCAATGTTCATTTATTTTATAAAATTTTTAGATATATGAGATAAATAATTAATTTGATATTTTTGGATAATAGGCTCAATTAATAAATCCAAATTTCCATTCAATACTTCATTTAAAGAATATAATACTAAATCAATCCTATGATCAGTTATTCTATTTTTCGGAAAATTATATGTCCTATTTCTATCTGAACGCGTACCACTTCCAAATAAATCTCGACGCATAATAGAATCTTCTTTCTTTCGTTGAAAAAACTCTTCTTCTTGAATCCTAGAAATTAATATAGATAGAGCTTTAGCTTTATTTTTGTGTTGAGAACGTTCGTCTTGACATTCAGCAACATGACCGGTTGGAATATGAGTAATTCTAATAGCAGAATCTGTAGTATTTACATGTTGTCCACCTGCTCCAGAAGATCTAAAAGTATCAATTCTCAAATCGTTCAGGCTAACGTTTTTTAACTCTTTTTTAGGAACTACAGGAATTACAGCAACTGTACAAGTAGAAGTATGAATTCGTCCCTGAGATTCAGTTTTAGGAACTCTTTGCACTCTATGACCTCCAGATTCAAATTTCAATCGCGAACATGCTTCTTTCCCTGTAATTTGAATTATGACATCTTTAAATCCTCCTTTTTCACTCTGAGTAGAATTAACAATTTCTGTTTTCCAATGATGTATTTCTGAATATTTAATATACATTTTACACAAATTTCCTGCAAATATAGCGGCTTCATTTCCACCAGTCGCTGCTTTTATTTCAATAAAACAACTTTTTCTATCAAAAGGATCATTAGGTAACAACAATTTTTGTAATTTTTGTTCTAATTTAGACTGTTTTAAAAAAATTATTTTTAATTCTTCTTCAGCTATATCATGTAATTCAATGTCATTTAATAAACTAGAAATTTTCGTCTTATCATGTTCATTTTTTTTCCAACTTTCAAATAAATTATTAATATTAGATAATTTTAGATATTCTTTAGATAATTTACGAAATTTATTTTTATCAGAAAATGTATAAACATCAGATAATATCAATTTTATTTCTTTATATCTTTTATGCAAAATTTCTAATTTTTTAAAAATAGAATTTTTCATTGTTTAAAGTACCCTTTTGTTGATTCGTAAAAAAATAGTTATACATATAATTGTTTATTTTATAAATTTAAAAATATAAAACATACATTTCATTAAAAATATTTATAATACTTCACTATTGCAAAACTTAATATAACAACACATTAATCAAAAAATTTAACATCACTAACAACCTTTTATGTTTTAAATGTCTTTACTAAAACATTATTTAAATAAAAATATACTTAACAATTTGAAATAATGATAAAATTCATAAGATAAACATTAAATAAAAAAATAAAATCAATTTTTCTACTTAACATAATTGAATAATTTTTATTTAATCTATTTTTTGCGTTATTACATACTTAATACTTAACTAAAATTATAAGTAAACTAAACATTACTTTTAATAAAAAATTTTTTTATAATTTTAATGGGAAAATTCTATATATCAATGTGCAAAAATATTAAAAACAATAAATATATATAAAAACACTCTTAAATCATTTTAAAAAATAATTTATTAAATTTCTAGAAAAACATATATATTTTGAATAAAAAAATACATACGTATGTTTTTAATATTAAACTGAAAAAGATATAATTTAACATATTAAATATTTTAAATATAAAAAATAATATTTATTCACCTTAATTCAAACAAAAATAATCATTTTAAATCACAACAACTGGATTTTAAATTAATGAAAACTATTTGGTGGCCCTCTCCAGCTAAAATTAATCTTTTTCTCTACATTACAGGAATACGTTCCGATGGCTATCACAATATCCAAACACTATTCCAATTATTAAACTATGGAGACATGATTTATACTACTCTTAATAAATGTGGAAACATAAATTTATTAACACATATTAAAAATATCCCAAATTCAAAAAATATAATCATTCATGCAGCAAAATTATTAAAAAAAAAGCGCAAAAACTAAAAAATCACTCAAAAAAAATAGGTGCTAATATTTATATTAAAAAAAATATACCTATAGGGGGGGGTTTAGGAGGGGGGTCATCTAATGCTGCAACTATTTTTCTAATACTTAATAAATTATGGAATACACAATTCACAATATCACAATTAGCTAATTTTGGAAAATGCTTAGGAGCTGATGTTCCTCTTTTTATCATGGGTAAAACAGCACTAGCAGAAGGGATAGGAAATATATTATTTCCTATTAAAACAAAAAAGAAATGGTATCTTATAACTTTTCCAAAAATTGAAATTTCTACTAAAAAAATTTTTTCTGATCCTAAACTTAAAAGAAGTTCTCCAAAAAGAAATATACATTCTTTATTATCTATTCCTTTTAAAAATGATTGCGAAGATCTTATAAAAAATACATTTTGTGAAATAAATGATTTGATTATATGGCTATCTAAATATGCACCTTCTCGAATTACAGGAACAGGATCATGTATATTTTCTGAGTTTGATTCAAAAACACAAGCAAAAAAAATTCTTTCTATGCTACCACTTAATGTTGATGGATTTATTGCAAGTAGTACTAATACTTCTATATTACATAAAAAATTGTAATAATTTTAATCATCATAAATAATATTTCAATACTATTTAATGAAAAATCACATATTTCACATACCGAGGTTCTCATGTCTGATATGAAATTATTTTCAGGAAATGCAGTTCCAAATTTAGCGAAATCT
The DNA here is from genome assembly GCA_039829995.1 of Buchnera aphidicola (Nurudea yanoniella). Classification (NCBI taxonomy): domain Bacteria; kingdom Pseudomonadati; phylum Pseudomonadota; class Gammaproteobacteria; order Enterobacterales; family Erwiniaceae; genus Buchnera; species Buchnera aphidicola. The sequence goes on along the minus strand of CP140036.1, from coordinate 174,952 downwards.
ATTGCTACCCGACTTTACATGAATTTAGGAAATGCATCAATAGGAAAGTTCAGCGATGGAGAAATTAGCGTTCAAATTAATGAAAATGTTCGTGGAAATGACGTATTTATTATTCAGTCAACCTGTCATCCTACTAATGATAATCTTATGGAACTAATAGTTATGGTTGATGCTTTGAGACGAGCATCTGCAGGAAGAATTACAGCTGTAATCCCTTATTTTGGTTATGCCAGACAAGATAGACGAGTACGTTCAGCTCGAGTTCCAATTACTGCCAAAGTAATAGCAGATTTCTTTTCTAGTATCGGAATAGACAGAGTTCTTACAGTAGATCTTCATGCTGAACAAATTCAAGGATTTTTTGACGTTCCTGTAGATAATGTTTTTGGAAGCTTAATTTTGCTAGAAGACATGCTACAAATAGATCTTAAAAATCCTATAGTCGTATCTCCAGATATAGGAGGTGTTGTAAGAGCACGCGCTATTGCAAAATTACTACATGATACAGATATGGCAATTATCGATAAAAGAAGACCTAATGCAAATGTGTCACAAGTTATGCATATAATCGGAGATGTTTCTAATCGCGATTGTATTTTAGTTGATGATATGATTGATACTGGAGGAACATTATGTAAAGCTGCTGAAGCTCTAAAAGACAGAGGAGCTAAACGCGTCTTTGCATATGCCACACATCCTATTTTTTCAGGAAATGCTGTTGAAAATTTAAAAAATTCAAATATTGATGAAGTAATAGTATGTGATACTATTCCTTTATCAAAAAATATTCAAATGCTCCCGAATGTAAGGACACTAACACTTTCTGGAATGTTATCAGAAGCTATTAGAAGAATTAGTAACGAAGAGTCTATATCTGCTATGTTTGAACATTAATATATAAGTAATATATTTAAAAAATTTGAGTACAATAAAATATTATTTACATTTACTGTACTCAAAAATATTCAATACAATTTGGTTATCTACTGCTTTGATATAAAAAGATTTATTTTATAACAACACTTGCACATATTTAGTATATGTAATATTACATAAAAATATTTCTTATAAAAAATTTTAAAAATATTCTTATAAAATAATTATAATAAGGAACCAATAGCGAATTTTTAAAACTAACACTACTTGCAAATGTAGTAGAAAACTCTAAAAAAAATAACACAACACAAACAATAAGAATACCTCTTATTACCCCGAATAATATTCCTAAAATTTTGTTTAATATAGATAAATGAAAGTGTTTTATAAAAATTATTATTAAAAAATTTAGTATAAACTTAATTATTAATAAAAAAGTAAAAAAAACTAAAAAGTTCACTACATATTTTAAAATTTTATTATCAATATACATTGAAAAAAAAGAAAATAAATAGTAATACCTAATATATGAATACGTTCCTATTATCCACATTAAAATAGATATAATTTCTTGAAGAAAACCACGAAAAAAACTTGCAATAGTAGAAATAAAAATTACAATTATTGAAATATAATCTAATATATTCATAAAATGTTCAATATTTTATTAAAAACAAAGAATTTTTTGAAAAATGTTATTAATTTATTAAAAATTTATATATTTCTCTCACTGTAAAAAAAGATCCAAATATTAAAATCACGTCATTAATACTTACAATATTTTGAACTTTTCTCCAGGCATACTCAATATTAACGCATATTTCAGAAGAATTAATTGGAAGAAATTGCACTATTTTTCTAGGAGAAATACTTCTTTTCGTATTTAATCTAACACAATACCAAAAACTTACTATTGTAACTAATGGAGTAACAATGTTTAATATATCTTTACCTTTTAATAATCCTATTATAACATATATCTTTCCTAAAACTTTCATATTAACTAATTTTCCAAATAAATAATTTACTGCGCAACTATTATGTGCTACATCTAAAATTATTTTTGGATTATAAGATAATACTTGAAACCGACCAGGAATTGATATATCTTGAAAACAATTTTTAATAATATACTTATTTAAAACAATTTCTGATTCAGAAATTGCTGCTAACGCAGTAGCAGCATTAACTAAAGGAACATTTGGCAAAGGAAGATTTAAAAAACAATGATATTTATTCATAAAAGACCAGAAATTATTGTATTTTTTATAAAACCAATCCTGATGTATTAATCTAATTTTTACATTATTTTTATAAACAATTTTTTTTGCTACTCTCGAAAAATTTGTTTCAGAAATTATTGCTATTTTTCTACTTCTTAAAATTCCAATTTTTTCAATACTAATCAAATGTCGATTATTTCCTAATATTTCGATATGATCCAAACTTATATTCGTAATAACAGAAATATTAGGAGTAATTACATTCGTTGCATCTAATCTACCTCCTAAACCTACTTCTAAAATAATGATATCTAATTTACTATGTTTAAATAAATATAAAGCAGATAAAGTAATAAAATCATAATAAGTTAAAAATAATGTACCTCTTGCTATTTCAACATTATTAAACGAAATAATATGCAAATCTTCTTCCAGCTCAACCCCATTAATGCGTACTCGTTCAGTATATCGAAATAAATGTGGAGAAGTATATAATCCAACTTTATATCCATGTTTTAATAAAATTTTTTCTAAAATATAACACGTTGTTCCTTTTCCATTAGTTCCTCCTACTATATAAATAAACATATTAGAATTTAATATACCTAATTTTTTAGCAACATAAACGATATTTTTAAAATGATTTTTTTGAACATCAAAACGAAATTCTTTAATATAATTAATCCACTCAAAAAACGATCTATTTTTATTTACATTCATATATGTTTTACATACCAAAAAACATTTCTTTTAAAAAAATAAGAAAAAATCTCTAAAGATTAACAAATAAAATAGGTTTATATGTTGACATTATACCAATTATTAAATTTGGATAAATACCTAATACTAATATCAATAAAGATATTGCTAATAAAAATAATATACAATTTTTACTGTATATATCTAAAACTATTTTATCTTCTTTACTAAAAACTTGCGGATATAGATAAAATTTAGTTACTATACTTAAATATGAATATATACCTAAAATTGATCCTATCAAAAACATAATACCTAATAACCATAAGTTTTCTCTAATTATTAAAGATAAAATATAAAACTTTCCAATAAAACCAATAGTTATAGGAATGCCAGAAAAAGAAAACAAAAATATACTTAGTATAGTCGATAAAACCGAATTTTTCCAAAACAATCCATGATAAAATTTAATAAAATCACATTTCCATGTATAATTTAAATTAGAAAGAACACTAATTAATCCAAAAATTCCAATACTAGATAAAAAATAACTTATTAAATATATGCCTACAGCTTCTAAAGAAAAATCAAAATTTTTAGAAGATAATAATAATATTAACAAATATCCAAATTGAGAAATAGAAGAATATCCTAAAAATCTCTTGATATTGGTTTGGAATAAAGCCATGAAACTTCCAAAAATAATGGAACAACAGGATATTACTTCGAATACAATATGAAAAAACTTTACATTAAAAAATGTTAAAAAAATAAATATCTTAAAAAATACACTGAACACTGCAATTTTTACAGCAGTGGAAAAATACATTAATACCGTTGGTTCTGTTCCTTCATAAACATCTGAAATCCATATATGAAATGGAAATACAGATAGCTTGAAGAAAAACGATAAAATAATTAATCCTAAACCACATAAAAAAATATAATTTGGACTTAAAGAAGATACAACACATTCATATATCACACTAGAAAATGTTAAACTACCTGTAATAGAATATACTAAAGCAATTCCAAACAATGCTAATACTGAAATTGAACAAGACAAAATCATATATTTTAGGGCCGCTTCTAATGAACGTTTTTTATAATATGTATATGAAATCAATCCTAAAGTAGGTAAAAAAATCAATTCCATTCCAATAAATAAAGAAAACATATGATTAGAAATAATTAATGAAATACAACCAATTGTAGAAAGTACTAATAATAAATAAAATTCTTCTTTATTATAATGTGAATTCTTTAATGCAAAATATGAAAATATACACGAAATAATACTCGATACAATAACCACTAAGATATATAAAAACGAATACTTATCTATATGAAACAATATAGTAATATCTATAGGTATATTTTTTTGAACTATATATAAAAATAATAAAGTAAATACTAATCCTATAATAGAACATAAAAAAATAGAAAAATGGTTACGATAATATGAAATAAGTAAAATTATTGTTATTACAGTCAATAATAAAATTAAAAATGGACAAAGAACTATTAACTGTTCTGAAGTAATCATCATCGAAACTTATAACCTTGTCATTGAAATAGAATTAAAAAAAATCGTTCGAATATTATTTAGTGGAAACTCAGATATATGTAAAATTATGTTAGGAAACACTCCAATTAAAATCAAAACTGTCAATAGTAACATTGATATAAATATTTCTCGGAAAGAAACGTTTTTAATAAAAACTTTATTTTTTTTATAAAAATAAGGACCAAAATATATTTTTTGTATCATATTTAATGAACATAATGCTGTAAAAATTAAAGAAAAAGAAACAACACTAATCAAAAACATATTTTTATTAAATGTTCCAAATAATATCATAAACTCGCCAACGAAATTACCTGTTCCTGGAATTCCTAAATTTGCGACTGCAAAAAACAAAGATAAACTAGGTATCCAATTCATTTTTGACCATAAACCACCTATTTCTTTCATATTCCGAGTATTAGTACGTTGAAATACTTGACCTACAAGACAATATAAAGCAGAAGTAGAAATGGCATAAGAAATAACATGAATAATTATTCCTTGATATGCTATTTGATTAGCACTAAACACAGCAATTAATAAAAATCCTGTATGTGACATTGACATATAAGCTATTAAACGTTTAATGTCAACTTGAAAAAAAGCTACAAATATAGAATAAAATATTGTTATAACTCCTAAATACATAAAAATAGATGAAAAAATAAACGAAGCATGTGGAAAAAAAGGAATATTAAATCGTAACAGTGCATAAATAGCCGTTTTCAATAAAATTCCAGAAATATCTAAAGCACCTGAAATAGGAGAATATGTATGAAAATCTGGAAACCAATCGTGAAATGGAACTATAGGAATTTTTATAGAAAAAGCTAAAAAGAAACCAATCATAATAAAAGTTTCCATAAAAATACCAAGAGACACATTACGTAATATATCATAGTTAAAACTTAAAACATGAGTACATGTATAATTAGAATAAACTAAAAGTAATATTGAAAATAATAAGATTAAACCAGAAAATTGAGAATATATAAAAAACTTATTAGCTGCTATGTACCTATTTAAACATGTATTTTTACTATTAACTTTATATCCCCATAATATAATTAAAAAATACATTGGAAAAATTATTATTTCCCAAAAAAAGAAAAATAAAAAAAGATCAATAGACAAAAAAATACCTACGGAAAAACTTAAAATCCATAATAAATTCAAATAAAAAAAACCAATTTTTTTTTCGATTCTGTTCCATGAACAAAGTACTGATATCATTCCTAAAAAATTAGTCAAAACCAACATTAAAATTGACAAACTATCAGCAGCTAAATAAAAAGTAATTCCTAATTGTGGAATCCAAGAAGTTTGATATTCAAAGTTCCAAAAAGATTTATATGAATGAGAAACAAAAATTGTTAAATCACAAAATAAACAAGAAAAAGATAAAACAAATAATAAACTTGTTAATACCAATGCAATATAATGCGAAATTTTTATACCATATTGATCAAAACACCAACATGCAATTCCACCTAAAAATGGAATTAAAATAAAAATAGGAAGTATCATGTCAATTATATTCCTGATTTTAGTTCACTAACTTAATAAAATTAATAAAAATTTATAAAATAATGAAAAATTTTTATCTAATAACTTTAAAATTATTATCAATATTTTTAAACGTATAAAATTATAGTTTCTAAACAAGCTATGCATCCTAATAAAATCCATAACAAATATGCTCTTAAATAACCATTATGTATAAAAACAAAATTACGATAAATAAAATAAAACAAATTTTTAAAATGATTGAAAAAATTACCTAAAGGATCAAACATTAGAAATTTAGTAATATAAAGATATGGATTTACAAATAAAACGTTATATATATAATCAAAACCACAAGCATTAAAAAAAAACTGGTTGAAAAAAATCCCTACTTTAGTACATAATAAATTATTAATAATTTTTTTATTGACTACCCATAAATAATAAGATAAAGAAATACCAAATAAAGATATAAAACTGCATATTATTTCTAAATAAAAATTAAAATGAATAACTTTTTTTTCTATAGAAAATGTTTGAAATAATGGAAAATTTATATACAATTCAATAAATGTAGAAAATATTATGAGTACAATTAATGGAAAACTATGAGTAAACTCTGTAGGAGACAGAAGTTTTCTTTTTGTAGTTCCAAAAAAAATAACAAATATCATTCTATATGTATACAATGTAGTTAGAAATAAACCGATCAATCCCGATATAAAAAACAGCATAAAATTATTTTCAAAAGCAAAAAACAAGATATTTCTTTTACTATAAAATCCTGATGTAATAAATGGAAATGAAGCAAGAGAAGATCCACCAACTAAAAAAGATATATATAGTAAAGGAATATGACGTTTTAAACCTCCCATTTTAAAAATATTTTTTTCATTTTTTAACAAAATAATTATTGAACCGGCGGCGAGAAAAATAAGAGCCTTAAAAATGGCATGTGCAACTAAATGTTGAATAGCAGCTGTCCAGTTTTGCATACTTAATGCAATAAACATGTAACTTATTTGACTCATAGTAGAATATGCCAATATACGTTTTACATCAGTTTGAACTAATGCTGAACAGCAAGAAACAATTAAAGTAATACTACCTATTATTCCCAAAATATATAAAACTACTGGAATTAATGAAAATAAAAAATAAGTTCTTGAAATTAAATAAATTCCAGCTGTTACCATAGTAGCTGCATGTATTAAAGCAGATACCGGGGTTGGGCCCATCATTGCGTCTGCTAACCATGTTTGTAACGGAATTTGAGCAGATTTCCCTATAGCTCCCAATAATAAAAAAATAGTAATAAGATGTAATGAAAATATATGTTCCTTTATTTTGATCATTTTAAAAATTAATTTCAATTCTTCAAAATTAGTCGTTCCAAATTCTTTATAAATTAAAAATATTGATAATAATAAAAAAACGTCTCCAATGCGAGTAATGAAAAATCCTTTTAAAGCAGCGTAACCAGCATTAATATTCTTGTAATAATATCCTACTAACAAATAAGAACATATTCCTACTCCTTCCCATCCTAAAAACATAAATATCAAATTATCTGATAAAACTAATACAATCATACTAAAAATAAATAAGTTCATATATGCAAAAAAACTTGATAACTGCGTTTTAAATCCCATATACCAAGAAGAAAATAAATGAACTAAAAAACCAATGCAAGTCACCATAATCAACATTGTGAGAGACAAACCATCTATTAAAAATCCAAAATTAATTTGAAAATTATCAACAGCTATAAATGTCCACAACGTTTCAACAAATATATTATCATTCTGATAAGAAAAATTTTTTATGAAATATATAGAAAAAAACATAGATACTAATATAGATCCTACTGAAAACTTTATAACCTGAGAATCAGAAAAAATTTTCTTAAAAAATAATAATGCTACACAACTTATTAAAGGAAATAAAACTATTATATGAATAATATTCATCCATGCATCTCACTTAATTTATCAATATTTAAAGTTTTAAATTTGCGATAACATTGTATTAAAAGTGCTAACCCTATTCCTGATTCTGAAGCACCTAAAGTCACGATTAAGATATACATGATTTGTCCATCTACTTGATTCCAATAACTACCTACAACTACTAATGCTAATGCAGCAGCATTAAGCATAATTTCTAAACTAATCAACATACATAAAATATTTTTATGTATTATTAAAGATAAAAAACCTAGAATTAATAAAACTGAAGATAAAAATAGACCATGGAATAAAGGAATCATACATATTTAATCCTCATAAATGAATAAAAGTTTTACTTATCTTTTTTTTTTCCAATATGAAACACTATTATTAAGGAAGTTAAAAGTAACATTGATACTAATTCAATTATTAAAATATAATCTTGAAATAATTTTATTCCTACTTCATGTGTGCTAATAATAATATTATATATATATTTATCACTTAAATTAGACAAAAATAAAAATACACTCAAAACTAATGCTAAAAAAATAATACTGAGTGCTACCAATTTTATAAACGATATATTAGATATTGTAGAACAAGATGTAAAATTTTTAAAATTAAACATCATAATAACAAATACAAATAAAACCATTATAGCACCAGAATAAATTATTACTTCTAATGCTGCTGCAAAAAATGCTCCTAATGAAAAAAAGACACCTGATGTAGATAAAAAAGATGCTATTAAAAAAATCAAAGAATACATTGGATTTTTGCTAAAAATTGTAAAAACTGTAAAAATAATAGACATTAATCCAAAACCATAAAAAGATAATTCCATATCATTATTCCTTAAGGTAATAATGTCTTAACATCAATAGGATAAGATTCATAATCTAAATTACCCTTGTCTCTATTTTGTACTTTTACACCTGAAAAACTATAAAAGTTATAATCAGAATATTTTCCCGGTCCTGAAATTAATAAATCTTCTTTTTCATAAACCAAATCTTGTCTCTTATATTCTGATAACTCGAAATCAGGAATTAATTGAATAGCAGCAGTAGGACAAGCTTCTTCACATAATCCACAAAATATACAACGGGAAAAGTTTATTCGAAAAAATTTTGGATACCAACGATTATAAGATTTTAAAGAAGATTTTTTTAAAGAAATACAGCCTACAGGACAAACCACAGAGCACAAATTACAAGCTACACATCGTTCTTCTCCTTGTAAAGTACGAGATAATATAATACGACCTCTATATCTCGGAGGAAGATAAATAGGTTTTTCAGGATACATTATAGTTTCTCGCTTTGAGAAAATATTAATAAAAGTTAACCAAATACTTCGAATTTGACTAAATAGAAAATACATTACTTCTAAAATTTTCATATAACTTATCTCTTACTAAAATTTATACAATATAAAAATAGCAGTAAATATTAAATTTATTAAAGTTAAAGGAAAACAAAATTTCCATCCAAACAATATTACTTTATCATAACGAGGTCGAGGCAAAGAAGCCCGAATTAAAATAAATAAAAAAATAAAAAACACAGTTTTTAAAAAAAATAAAAAAATTGAAGAAAATCCAAATCCTAACCAACCACCAAAAAACATTGTTGTAATTAAACTCGAAATAACAATAATAGAAATATATTCACTAATAAAGAACAAACCAAATTTCATACCTGAATATTCAATATGATAGCCATCTGATAATTCTTGTTCAGATTCCGGTTGATCAAAAGGATGACGATGACATAATGCTAAACCTGCTATTAAAAATGTTATTAATCCAAAAAATTGAGGAATACAATTCCACATAGAAACCTGACTATTAACAATAGAAATCATATTAAATGATTTGGCACGAGCTACAACTCCCATTAACGAAAGACCTAAAAAAACTTCATACGATAATGTTTGTGCAGTAGCACGAATAGCTCCTAACAATGCATACTTACTATTACTAGACCAACCTGCAAGCAAAACAGAATATACTGAAAGAGATGCCATCATTAAAAAAAATAAAATACCTATATTTAAATCTATTACAACAAAACTACGACTAACTGGTATAATTGCCATAACAAGGAACAAAAAAACAAACCCCAAAATGGGAGATAAAACAAAAATTGCTCGTTTACTAAATCCAGGAATCCAATCTTCTTTGAAAAATATTTTTATCATATCTGCTGCTATTTGTAATGTTCCGTGCCATCCCACTCTATTAGGTCCGTGTCGATTTTGTAAGAAACCTAATATTCTACGTTCTAAAATACTCATGATTGCTGCAAATAAAAAAACAAAGAACAATAATAAAACCGATTTTAAAATTAACACATTTTATTTCCGAAAAATATTAAAAACTAATCATACAATTATCTTACGCAACTCGACAACTTTTTTTCTAGAAAGAGATAAGGGAAAATTTGAATATCCCAAAGGTAAACCTAATTGCTTAGATTTCATTTTTGACGATAAATGCACAATTATCGTAAATTTAGTTTTACAACAAATAAATTCTATTTGTGATCCAGATTGAATAGATAAAGTTTTTGCATCTTGAGTGTTCATAATTCCTGCAACATAAAATATATTTTCCTGAATTGTCAAAGACCATTGCGATAATTGCTCACTTCCAAACAAAAAATAACATGGAACCACATAATAACTAGAATCTGTAACAATAAAAGATATATTATCAAACCAGGGAATAGATTGACATGGGTCATATGAAAATAACCTCCTTCCAGAATCTCCACAATATAATTCTCCATTAATTTCTTTTTGAAACTTGTTCCAAGCCTGTATTGAATTCCAACCAGGAACCCAAGCAAAAGGTATATAAGAAGAATATTTATAAATTTGTTGGCATCCTTCCATAGAAAAAGAAAACATAGAATTTTTATCTTCAGGTTGTTTAACTTCATGAACGTTAATATTAGATCGCATTGATGTACGACCACTAGAACGATGTGAGGATCTTGCTAATTTTTGATTAAAAACTCTAAAAGATGAATTAGGAGCTAAAAATTTTATCTCTCGTAAACTATAATTTTCAGAACACATACTATGAATAACATCATCTAATGTATACCAGATCTTAGGTTTCTTATACAACTTACATTCTATAAGATGCAACCACATCCAACTATCTAAAATATGCAAACTTTTATTGTAAAATCCAGTATCATATACTTGAAAAAATCTCTGTGCTCGACCTTCATAATTTACAATTGTTCCTGAACTTTCAAAAGAATTAGAAGCTGGAAGAGTTATTTTTCCTATTTTTATTGTTTTAGTATTAAGATGATCAATAACTATGATATTTTTAATCTTACTAAACCAATTTAAAAGTTTAGATTCAGGAAAATAACGAAATAAATCATTTTCTAAAATTATTATAGAATCACATTTTTCTTTGAGCACACTATCCATAGATTGTTCTAATGACATGCCTTTTAACAACTGTATTCCTAAACTATTAGAATCAGATGTCAGAAGAACTAAACCAACTTCTTTCTCCAAATTTTTTAATGCTTTTGCTATATTATGAACAGCTTGAATTAATTCTACACTATTGCAATGTGAACCAGAAATAATAAGAGGATTTTTAGATGATAACATAGCTAAAACAATTTTTTTAACTATTTTCATGTCACATATACTCAAATTACTAAAATTAGAAAAAGTTTTATCAAGCTCATGCGCAATTTGAAAACATAATTGTACTTGATCATTTATATTAGAAAAATGACTTATTTCAGAAATATCGTCTAATTTGGTTGAACATGTATTTATAACAAATAATTTATTTTTTATATTTTGAGAAAGATTTTTAATAGCTAATGAATGCCATTTTTGGATTTTCTTTGAAAATTCTATTTTTTTTGAACTATTCTTGATTGCTTGCCTGACAGATAAAGCTACCATAGGAGAAGTTTGAGTAATATCCTCTCCAATAACAAGAATCATGTCATAATTTTCTATTTCTCTTAATGTAGGCACATAAATACCACTATCTTTTAAAATTTTTTCTATTAATTGTATACAATCTAATTCTATTTGTAATAATCCTATTGAAAAATTTTCTCGTCCAACTAATTTTTGCAAAGCATAATTACTTTCTAAACTAGCCCGGCTAGAACCAATCCCAATTATTTTAGAAGAACGTTCTAAATTTTTAGACACTAATTTAATAGACTGTTCTATACTATCTAAAACATATTGTTTCTTACTATTAATGCGATGCATAGACCATTTCGGTCTATCTTTTAAATTGGAATAACCATAACTAAATCTCCCCAAATCACATAAAAAATAGCGATTAATACTACCATGATATCGATTTTCTATCTTACATATTTTTCCATACCTTTCACCTACACTAATATTACATCCAATACAACAATGCTGACAAATACTTGGGGCATATTGTAAATCCCATTTTCTTGTATATGTTTCAGACTGTGTCTTATCAGTAAAAACTCCAGTAGGACAAACATCAATCAAATTTCCCGAAAATTCGCTTTCTAATTGTCCTTCTTTGAACCTTCCAAAATAAATATTGTTACTAATTCCAAAAACTCCAAAGTCTGTACCATCAGCATAATCCTTGTAATAACGCACACATCTGTAACAAGAAATACATCGATTCATTTCATGTTGAATAAAAGGTCCTAAATTTTGATTTTTATGAGTTCTTTTTGAAAATCTATATCGTCTAATATAATGTTTAGCCATTACAGTCATATCTTGAAGATGACAATTTCCACCTTCTTCACAAATAGGACAATCATGTGGATGATTAGTCATTAACAACTCTATAATACCTTTCCTAAAATCTACCGCTTCATGATCATTTATAGAAATTATTAAATCATCCGTAATAGGAGTCATACAAGATACTACTAATCTTCCTATCGTATCCTTATCATTATGATATTGCTTTACAACACATTGACGACATGCACCAATACTGCCTAATACAGGATGCCAACAAAAATAAGGTAAATTAAAACCAAGTGATAGACAAGCATGTAATAAATTTTCTGAATCATTAACATTATATTTTTTTTTATCTATAGAAATTATAGCCATAAAATTATCTTTATTTTTATTTGATAAAATTTTTAATTTATAAACTATGTATATAGTAAAATTAGACTACATACATACAAAATGGTCGTTTCAAAATATCTTTACTATATTTCTAAATTAGTCATTAATAATATTATTTGACTGAATACCTTCTATTAATTTTATACTAATAATCGACGACGGTTGAATACAATTTTCAAACTCTGCACGAAAATATTTAATAGCACTTCTCAATGGAGAAATAGCCCCAGGAGCATGTGCACAAAATGTTTTTCCAGGCCCTAATTGCAAACATAGATTTTCTAAAATCTTAATATCATCCTTATGTCCTTGATTTTTTTCTAAAGATTTTAAAATAAACACAATCCATGGTAAACCATCACGACATGGAGTACACCATCCACATGATTCGCGAGAAAAAAATTCTTCAATGTTTCTAACTACAGATACTATATTCATAGTATGATCAACTGCCATGGCGACAGCAGTACCTAATCTACTTCCTGCTTTTTGAATATTAAGAAAATCCATAGGAACATCAATATGTTCACATGTTAAAAAATCTGTACTTGCTCCACCTGGTAGCCATGCTTTAAGTTTAAATCCATTTTTCATACCACCAGCATAGTCTTCTAATACCTCACGTGCTGATGTTCCAAAAGGCAATTCCCATAATCCAGGATTTTTAACTTTCCCCGAAAATCCCATTATCTTAGTACCTGCATCAGAACTTTTTGATAAATTTTTATACCATTCTATACCATTTAAAATAATAGACGGTACATTAGACAATGTTTCCACATTATTAATACAAGTAGGTTTTCCCCATACTCCTATAACAGCAGGAAAAGGAGGTTTACATCTTGGATTAGCTCGTCTACCTTCTAAAGAATTAATTAAGGCGGTTTCTTCTCCACAAATATAACGTCCAGCACCACTATGTACAAAAATTTCAAAACTTAAATTTGATGTAAGAACATTTTTTCCAATATAATTTGAATTTTTAGCTTCACAAATAGCTTTATTGAGAATATGTTCAGCATGAACATATTCTCCTCTTAAAAAAATATAACTTACATTAACTTTTAAAGCTAATGCACTAATCAAAATTCCTTCTATTAACTGATGGGGAATTTTCTCCATTAAAAATTTATCTTTATACGTACCTGGCTCCATTTCATCAGCATTACACAATAAATATCGCACACTACTATTTCTACTTTGAGACATTAAACTCCATTTTATTCCTGTAGAAAATCCTGCTCCTCCGCGTCCTTTTAAACCTGAACCTATTATAGTATTTATAATCTCTTGCGGTTTTATAGTCTTAACTGCTTTTTCAAAAGCTAAATAACCACCTTTTTTTTTATATTCTTCTATCCATACTACATCTTTGTTTTCATTTAACCACCACGTTAATGGATGAGTTTCACGAGTACAGAGTATTTTTTTCACTTATATGATTCCAATAATCTCATGATTAAACTTGAAGTTACACAAGAATATACATCATCATTAATCATTATAGTAGGAGCTTTATCGCAATTTCCTAAACAACTCACAGGCAATAAAGTAAAATTAAAATCTTTTGTTGTTTCTCCAATAGAAATATCCAATTTTTTTTCTAAAAAAAATCTTATGCTTTCACAATCATGCATAAAACATACAATACTATCACAATAACGTATTATATTTCTTCCTACTGGTTTACGAAAAATTTGACTATAAAATGTAGCTACTTCTTCTAAATCGCTCTCAGTTATTCCAAGTATTTTCGAAATTTCATAAATAGCAAAGTCAGAAATCCAGCCATATTTCTTTTGAACTATTTTCAATGCTTCTATAGAACTAGAGCGCGAATTCTCATAATTATCTTTCTTTTTTAATATTTCTATCTTATCTTCATCATTTAATACAAAATTATCATACAATATTTTTTTTGACATGTTTTTACTTAACGATCGACATCAGACATAACGAAATCAATACTCCCTAAATAAACTATTAAATCTGATATTAAACTTCCACGAATGACTGATGGTATTTGTTGTAAATGAGGAAAACTAGGGGTTCTTATTCTAGTTCTATAACTTGTAGTGTTTCCATCACTAATTAAATAGTAGCTATTTATTCCTTTAGATGCTTCAACCATTTGAAAACTCTCATTAGGAGGAATTACAGGCCCCCAAGAAACTTGCAAGAAATGAGTAATCATTGTTTCAATATGTTGCAAAGTACGTTCTTTAGGAGGCGGAGTAGTTAAAGGGTGATCAGCTTTAAACGGACCATCTGGCATATTATTTAAACATTGTTGTAAAATAAAAATACTTTGCCAAATTTCCTCTACTTTTAACATTACTCTAGAATAACAATCACTAATTCCATTTCCTAGTGGAACTTCAAACTCAAAATTATGATATCCAGAATAAGGTCTCTTCTTTCTAACATCAAAATCTAATCCAGTAGCACGTAAACCTGATCCTGTAACACCCCATGTAAGAGCTTCATATTTGTTATACTCAGCTATACCTTTTGATCTACTTATTAAAATACTATTTTTAAGTGCAACATTAATATACTTTTTCAATCTTTTTGGTATCCATTGAAGAAAATCTTTCAGTAATTTATTCCATCCTCGTGGCAAATCATTTGCTACCCCTCCAATTCTAAACCACGCAGGATGCATACGAAATCCTGTAATTGCTTCAATAATATCATAAATCTTTTGACGATCAGTAAATGCTAAAAAAACTGGTGTCATAGCACCAACATCTTGAATAAAAGTAGAAACATATAGCAAATGACTATTAATTCTAAACAATTCTGACAACATTATTCGAATAACTTCTACTTTTTTTGGGACTGTAATACCAGCTAATTTTTCAACTGCTAATATGTAAGGCATTTCATTAATACATCCACCTAAATATTCAATGCGATCTGTATATGGGATATAACCATGCCAAGTTTGACGTTCTCCTATTTTCTCAGCTCCACGATGGTGGTATCCAATGTCCGGAACACAATCAACAATTTTTTCTCCATCTAATTGTAAAATTATACGAAAAACTCCATGCGCAGAAGGATGGTTTGGTCCTAAATTTAAAAACATATAGTTATTATCTTTACTTTGTTTTTTCATTCCCCACTCTTCTGGATTAAATCTTAATGAATCCATTTCAATATCTTCTTTATTCTCATTTAACACAAACGGATCATACTCAGTAGCTCTTGAAGGATAATCTTTTCGCAACGGATATCCTTTCCAAGTCTTTGGCATAATAATATGAGTTAAATGAGGATGTTGATCAAAAACAATTCCAAACATTTCCCATGTTTCACATTCATACCAATTAGAATTTGGATATAATGCTGTTAATGTAGGAACATTCAATGCATTGTTAAACAATGCTATTTTAAATATTACATCACTATTTCTAGAATACGAAATAAAATGATAAAAAACCGAAAAATCAGCTAACGGTAATCCTGATCGATGAGAACGCAATCTTTCATCAATTCCATGAAGATCAAACAATGTGGTATAAGGATTACGCATGTTTAACAAAAATTTACCTACTTCCAATAAAATATTTCTATCTATCCACAATATAGGAATATCCATTAAATTTGCCTGAAGAACAAACTTGTTTTTCCCAAAAAATTCAAAAAGTTCTTCTACAATGATGCTGTTAATATGATTATTAGGAATAAATTTTCCTAAATTATTATCATGGTTTAAACTATCATTTTTCATAAATTAAATAATAATCTTATAATTATATATAATTAAAAAGAAAAACATGCAAAAATTACTAAGATATAAAGACCTTTTAAAAGAACTTTTTAATTATTCTATCTTAAATTGTGTCTGGAGAACGAAGTGTTTTAATAGAAATATTTTTTGCTTTACGTCGACTTTTTTCCGATGGCATATTAGCACGGTATATACCTTGTTCTCCTACTATCCACGATAATGGACGACGTTCTTTAGAAATAGATTTTTGTAATAACATCAAACCTTCTATATAAGCTTCAGGTCTTGGTGGACAACCAGGAATATATACATCTACGGGAAGAAATTTATCTACACCCTGAACTACAGAGTATACATCATACATTCCACCAGAATTGGCACAAGCTCCCATAGAAATGACCCATTTTGGTTCTAACATTTGATCATATAATCTTTGAATAACAGGTGCCATTTTTATAAATGGTGTACCAGCAATCACCATAAAATCAGCCTGTCGTGGAGATGCACGCAAAACCTCAGAACCAAATCTTGAAATATCATGTACAGAAGTAAATGCAGTTACCATTTCTACATAACAACAAGATAACCCAAAATTATAAGGCCAAAGAGAATTCTTTCTTCCCCAATTAACTAAATTATGAATATATTTACGAATTGTACCCATATAAACATTTTTTTTTATATAATCATCAATAGGATCAGACACAACTTCTTTTGTATGAGTCGGATAATTTTTGTTTGTTCCTTTATTACCTACTCTAGTTAATGTATATTTCATAAAATAACCTATTTTTGAAAAATTTAAATATTAATATTTCCTTAAAGGCGGTTCTGATCCCAGTTCAATGCATTTAAACGAATTAAATAAATTAATCCACACAATAAAAATAGAATAAAAAATAAAACTTCTACAAAACCTAACCATCCAACTTTATAAATATTTATTGCCCATAAATATAAGTACATTGCCTCAACATCAAACAAAACAAAATAAATTGCCACCAAATAAAATTTAATAGATACGTTTAAAGGAAGTTCATCAACCGGATCTATCCCAGATTCAAATGGCTTATGTTTATGTCTAGATTGAGATTTTCCACCTAATATTGAACTCAATAATAAAATTAAAGCACACAATCCGATAACTGTTAAAAAATATATTAAAAATCCTAAATATTTAAAAGCATATAAGCTATTTATAAAATTCATGATATCTTTTTAAAATTATTAATAAATCTTCTAAAATACACATATATTAAACTAAAAATTATAAACTTTCTATTAAATTCAATATAGTAATTAATATTTAAATTAGTTCTACTGAAGACTTGATGATCAAAAAATTGACCCCATCTATGTATTATCTAAGCATATAATTTTGAAATATTTAATAAAAAATTATTGTTAAAAATTAGAAATAATGATTCCACCATTAAATTTTATATAGTTTATAGGAGCAATTTATGAGTAAAATAATTGGAATCGATTTAGGAACTACTAATTCCTGTATTGCAATTATGGATGGAAATAAAACACGTGTGTTAGAAAATTCAGAAGGCGATCGAACTACACCTTCAGTAATCGCATATACTAAAAACGAGGAAATTTTAATAGGAAAACCTGCCAAACGTCAAGCTATAACAAATCCGAACAATACATTATTTGCAATAAAACGTTTAATGGGAAGAAAATTCTCAGACGAAGAAGTACAACGTGATATTAAAATAATGCCATACAAAATAATTAAATCAGAAAATGGAGATGCTTGGATAAATATTCAACAAAAAAAACTCGCTCCTCCTCAAATTTCTGCAGAAATATTAAAAAAAATGAAAAAAACTGCAGAAGACTATCTAGGAGAACCTGTTACACAAGCAGTTATTACAGTTCCTGCTTATTTTAATGATGCTCAAAGACAAGCAACTAAAGATGCAGGAAAAATTGCAGGATTAGATGTAAAAAGAATTATTAATGAACCAACAGCTGCAGCATTAGCTTATGGTTTAGATAAAGACAAAGGAAACAAAATCATAGCAGTATATGATTTAGGAGGTGGAACATTTGATATCTCAATCATAGAAATAGATAACGTAGATCAAGAAAAAACTTTCGAAGTATTAGCTACAAACGGAGATACTCATCTTGGAGGAGAAGATTTTGATAGCCGACTTATCAATTATTTGTCTGAAGAATTTAAAAAAGACCAAGGAACTGATTTAAGAAATGATCCTCTTGCAATGCAACGATTAAAAGAAGCTGCAGAAAAAGCAAAAATTGAGTTATCTTCCACACAACAAACTGACGTAAATCTACCTTATATAACAGCAGATGCCAATGGGCCAAAACATTTAAATATAAAGGTAACTAGAACAAAATTAGAATCTCTTGTCGAAGATTTAATAGTTCGTTCTATAGAACCATTAAAAACTGCATTACAAGATGCAAAATTATCTATTTCAGATATTAATGATGTGATTTTAGTTGGTGGCCAAACAAGAATGCCACTGGTTCAAAAAAAAGTAGCTAATTTTTTCAAAAAAGAACCGCGCAAGGATGTTAATCCTGACGAAGCAGTAGCTGTCGGCGCTGCAGTACAAGGAGGCGTATTGTCGGGAGAAGTAAAAGATGTGTTATTATTAGATGTCACTCCCTTATCATTAGGAATAGAAACGATGGGTGGGGTAATGACAACGCTAATCAATAAAAATACAACTATTCCTACAAAACATAGCCAAGTATTTTCTACAGCAGAAGATAATCAAGCAGCTGTAACAATACACGTACTACAAGGAGAACGCAAACGATCAATAGATAACAAATCGTTAGGCCAATTTAATTTAGATGGTATTCAACCTGCTCCTAGAGGAATGCCTCAAATTGAAGTAACATTCGACATAGATGCAGATGGTATTTTACATGTATCAGCAAAAGATAAAAATACAGGAAAAGAACAAAAAATAACAATAAAAGCATCATCTGGATTAAATGAAACTGAAATTAAAAAAATGGTCTCTGATGCAGAAGCAAATTCTGAATCGGATAAAAAATTCGAAGAACTGGTAAAATTGAGAAACCAAGGAGATCAAATTTCTCATAATACTAGAAAACAATTAAACGATTCTGCTACAAAAATAACACCTAAAGATAAAGAAAATATCGAAAAATCTTTAAGTGAACTAGAAATCTCTCTAAAGGGAGAAAACAAATCTGATATAGAAGAAAAAATAAAAAATTTAATTCAACTTTCTTCTAAACTAATACAAGATACTAAAGAGTTTTCACAACCTAACTCCTCTAAAAATAATAATACTTCTTCACAACCTGAAGAAAACGTTGTAGATGCAGAATTTGAAGAAGTAAAAGATCCAAAAAAATAATATTTATTTATAAAATAATTTAAAAACTACAGCACGAGTGTAAAAATATTATACTCGTGAAATTATTTAAAATTAGGAAAAGAACGAATGTCAAAACAAGATTATTATAAAATTTTAGGGGTTAATCAATCATCTGATGAAAGAGATATAAAAACAGCATATAAAAAATTAGCTATGAAATATCATCCCGATAGAAATCAAGGTAATAAAACAGCAGAAGAAAAATTTAAAAAAATAAAAGAAGCTTATGAAGTGCTAAACGATGCAAAAAAAAGAGCTGCATATGATCAATATGGGCATGCTGCTTTCGAGCAAGGAAATTCAAATACTAGCACATTTACTCATAGCTTCAGTACTAATTCAGATTTTAGTGATATTTTTGGAGATGTTTTTGGTGATATATTTAATGGAAATAGAACACGAAAACCTTCAAAAGGATCTGATTTAAGATATAATATGCAACTAACTCTAGAAGAAGCCGTTCGAGGAGTTACAAAAAAAATCCGTATTCCAACTTTACAAACTTGTTCATCATGCTATGGACATGGTACTCAATCAAAATCTAAACCTCAAAATTGTCAAAAATGTCATGGAAGAGGGAATATACAAATGAGAAAGGGATTTTTTACAGTTCAGCAAACTTGTCCTCAATGTAAAGGAAAGGGTACCGTAATACAATTTCCATGCTACACATGTAGTGGCCATGGAAGAATAGAAAAACCAAAAATTTTATCAGTAAAAATTCCAGCTGGAGTTAATACCGATGATCGAATCCGTCTAAGCAATGAAGGAGAAGCAGGAGAAAACGGAGCTAATTCTGGAGATTTATATGTTCAAATAACAGTTAAAAAGCATCCAATTTTCGAGCGTGAAGAAAATAATTTATATTGTGAAGTACCAATTAACTTTTCTATGGCAGCTTTAGGTGGTAACATTGAAGTACCAACAATAGATGGAAAAGTTAAACTAAAAGTTCCGTCTGAAACACAATCAGGAAAATTATTTAGAATAAAAGAAAAAGGAGTAAAATCTATTCAAAGTAATAAAAAAGGGGATCTACTTTGTCGAATAATAGTTGAAACGCCAGTTAATCTTAATCAAACACAAAAACAACTTTTATATCAATTAGGAGAAAGTTTTGGAGGATTTAAAGGCGAAAAAAATAGTCCTCGATCAAAACGTTTTTTCGAAGGAGTGAGAAGGTTTTTTGATGATCTTACTAAATAAAATTCAAAAAATTTGCTTCTATATGAATTTTTATGGAAGCAAATTTTAAGAAATAAATACAAAATTTTTATTTAAACAAACTAGATTAATAATTTTATTTTATGCTCTAAATTAGATTTATGCCGAGCAGCTTTATTTTTATGAATCAAACCTTTAGTAGCATATCTATCTAAAATAGATTGCAATATTTTGAATTCGAATTTGGCTTTTTCTTTATTTCCTAAATATATTTCAGAATTTACTTTTTTTATAAATGTCTTAATTTTAGATTTATTACTAGCATTATAACGTCTTTTTTTTTCAGATTTTACTGCACTTTTTTTAGATGATTTTAAATTAGCCATAATAAACGTGTACTCCATATATAATGCTATATAATACATCAAAAAAATATTTATTAACATTATTAATGTATTGATAAAAACGTTTTTGCTATATTTACGTACTATTTCAAAGCACATTATTATGATTTTTAATAACTATTGAAATATCCTTAACACAAAATATTAAATTTAATCATTAATTAAAAAAATTATGAAAATAATACGTAATATAAATAATTTGAAGTTACCAACTACTTCCTGCATATTAACAATAGGAAATTTTGATGGAATACATTTAGGTCATCAAAAACTACTTAATTTAATTTGCAAAAAAAAAAAGAATACAAAAAGCCAACAACTATTATTTTGTTTGAACCACAACCTAAAGAATTTTTTTATCCTCATAATCCTCCTGTTCGGCTTACGAAATTTCGAGAAAAAATAAAATATTTATCTCGATGGAATATTGATACAATACTATGTATTTATTTTAATCACTATTTCTCTTTAATAAAACCTTGGGATTTTATAAAAAAAATAATAATAGAAAAACTAAATGTTTGTTTCTTAGCTGTTGGAAGTAACTTCTCATTTGGTGCTCAAAAAAAAGGAAATATTTCTTTATTAAAAAATATAGGAAAACATTATAATTTTGAAGTTTATGCTACAAAAATATTCAAAATACAAGGAATGGAAATAAGTAGTACAGCTATTAGAATAGCATTAGAAAATGATAATTTACAATTAGCTAAAAAACTTTTAGGACGATCTTTTAGTATTTCTGGAAAAGTAATCCATGGAAAAAAAAATGGAACTAACATAATTGGATTTCCTACAGCTAATATTACTTTACATAATAATACAGCACCTATTAATGGAGTATTTATCGTTAAAATATTTGTTTGTACCCTCAAAAAAACTTTTTTCGGAGTAGCGAATATTGGAACCCAACCTACTATATCTGGAATACAAAAAAAACTCGAAGTACATTTTATAAACATTTCAATCAATCTATATCAAAAATATATACAAGTTATCTTTATCAAAAAAATTCGAAACGAAATATTTTTTCCTTCTATACACGATCTACAAACTAGAATCAAACATGATATTAATATAGCTAATACATATGTTAAAAAACATTTCAATAATTTATTATAAAATATTTCATTAAAAAGAGAAAAACATGACTAATTATAAATCAACTTTAAATTTACCACATACTAATTTTTCTATGAAAGGAAATTTATCTAAAAAAGAAATAGAAATCCTTAAAAAATGGAAAGAAAATAATATTTATGAAATTATTAGAAAAACAAAACAAAAAAAAGAAAAATTTTTTTTACATGATGGACCGCCATATGCTAACGGAAATATCCACATTGGACATGCGGTAAATAAGATATTAAAAGACATTATAATAAAATCAAAAAATATGTCAGGATATAATGCGCCATATACTCCCTCTTGGGACTGTCATGGACTTCCTATCGAACATAAAATAGAAACCATAAACTCAAAATCAAAAAATAAAAGAAATTTTAGTTCTTTTCGTAATCAATGTAGAGAATATGCCAACCAACAGGTTAAAAACCAAAAACAAGAATTTATTAGATTAGGAATACTCGGAGATTGGGAACATGCATATTTAACTATGAACTTTAAAAATGAAGCACGTATTTTAAAAGTTTTCTCAAAAATGATAAAGCTTGGCTATGTTTATAGAGATTTTAAACCAGTTAATTGGTGTACTGATTGCAAATCAGCATTAGCAGAAGCAGAAGTAGAATATTATCCAAAATCATCAGTTTCTGCATATATAAAATTTCAAGCTCTTAATGACGATATTATAAAAAAAATATTTAAAGTTTCCAATTTAAATTATAAAATATACATAATAATTTGGACAACAACACTTTGGAGTTTGCCAGCGAACAAAGCTATTGCATTAAATCCTCATTTTAACTACCAACTTATTGAAACACAAAAACAAATACTAATACTATCTGAAAAATTAACTAAAAAGAACTTAAAAAAATTCGGAATTAAAAACTGGACAATTTTAAGTACAATATCTGGAAAACTTCTCGAAAATACAAAATTTTTACATCCATTTTTAAATATAAATGTTCCAATTGTTTTATCAAAACATGTTACATTAGATTTAGGAACCGGTGCAGTACATATAGCCCCAGAATTTGGAATGGACGACTATAAAATTAGCAAAAAATACAAAATTAGCATAACAAAAACGATTGATGGCAATGGAAACTATATTTCTGAAATCCACCCAAAACTAAATGGAATAAATCTCGTAAATTCTTCAAAAATTATAAAAAAATTATTAGATAAATATTTAATAAAAACTGAAATTCTCACCCATAATTATCCACATTGTTGGAGACATCGAACACCTATTATTTTTCGAGCTACTCAACAATGGTTCATTGCAATGGATCATAAAAACTTAAGAAATAATTGTATAGAACAAATTAAAAAAGTACAATGGATTCCAAGTTGGAGCAAAGATAACATGATCAATATGATATCTAATCGTCCAGATTGGTGTATATCTAGACAAAGATCATGGGGGGTTCCTATTACTATATTTTTCCATGAAAAAACAGGAAAATTACATCCTAAATTATTATTTATAATAAAAAGTGTTATAAAAGATGTAAAAAAAAATGGAATTCAAAGTTGGTTCGATATAAATTCAAAAAATTTACTAGGTAAAGAATCAAAAGACTATATTAAAACAGAAGATATTTTAGATATTTGGTTCGAATCTGGATCTATAATGATTTCTGATATATACGATGAAAAAATACATAATAAAAATATTTCTGATATATACATAGAAGGATCAGATCAACATAGAGGATGGTTTATGTCTTCTTTAATAATATCTACTGCTATAAATTCTATCTCTCCATACCGTACAGTAATTACTCATGGATTTGCTGTAGATGAAAAGGGGAAAAAAATGTCTAAATCTATCGGAAATACCATTCATCCAAATTATGTTATAAAAAAATATGGTGCTGATATATTAAGACTATGGGTAGCTTCTACTGATTATTCCAAAGATCTCTCTATTTCTGACATTATTCTTAAACAAATATCAGATACATATAGAAAAATCAGAAATACAGCTAGATTTCTTCTTTCAAATTTATATGATTTCTGTCCTAAAACAGAAATAATATCTTCTAAAAATATGTTAATACTCGATCGATGGGCAATAAATAAAACCTTAGAAACTCAAAAAAAAATAATAAAAAACTACGAAAATTATAATTTTCATGATGTAGTAAAAAATATAACATATTTTTGTTCTATAGAAATGAGTTCTTTTTATTTAGATATCATAAAAGATAGACAATATCTAACCAATTCTAAAAATATTGCAAGGAAAAGCTGTCAAACTACCATGTATTTAATTTTGCATGCATTAGTCAGATGGATAACACCAATTTTATCTTTTACTGCCGATGAACTTTGGGATCATTTACCAGGAAAAAAAGAAGATTTTGTGTTTACTGAAGAATGGTTTAAAAAATTGTTTTATTTAAAAAAAGAAGAAAAAATGAATAATCAATTTTGGAATACATTAATAGCTATTAAAACTGAAGTAAATAAAATATTAGATAATGCGCGAAAATACAAAAAAATAGGAAATTCTTTAGAATCATTAGTTATATTATATATTGATGAAGATATCCAAAACATGCTAAAACTATTAAAAAATGAATTAAAATTTTTATTTCTAGTATCAAAAATTCAAATAAAGAATTACTATTCTGCTCCTCATTATGCTACAAAAAGTAAATTCGTAAAACATCTCAAAATATATGTAGAAAAAATAAATGGAATAAAATGTATGCGATGTTGGCATATTATTTCCAAAAAAGAAGATATTGACAATAAATTAAAAATATGTAAAAGATGTGTTTCCAACGTCAAAGGACCAGGCGAAAATCGCAGATTTTTATAATGAAAAAATCACTAATTTTAAATATGATTATATTAATAAGTATTTTTAGTATAATAGTAATGTCAGACATTGTAAGCAAAAACTGGATAATTAATAACTATTCATTATTTGAAATAAAATCTATAAATTCAATATTAAATTTTTTTAGAATTCACAACTATGGATTAGCGTTTAGTATTTTTTCAAATATTAGTAAAGAAAACAAATGTTTTTTATTTTTAATAAACATTTTAACTATTATAATAATACTTAAAATTATATATTCTATGATACATAGTCATATATATTACAATATCCCTTATGTTTTAATTATAAGCGGAGCTATTGGAAATTTAATAAGTCGATTATATTTTGGTTTTGTAATAGATTTTATTGATATTCATTTTAAAAATTGGCATTCTGCCACTTTTAACATAGCAGATATTAGTATTTGTATAGGGTGCATTTTTTTGTTATATATTTATTTTTTTGAAAAAAATAAATGATACATATACATATTATCAATATATAACTGATAACATTTATAAATTTATAATAATTACATACAATTACATGAAAACAACACAATATAATAATATATATGAATATTTTTTTAGCAAATCCAAGAGGATTTTGTGCAGGAGTAAAACGTGCAATTAATATTGTTACTATGGCATTAAAAATTTATGGAAAACCTATTTATGTAAATCATGAAATAGTTCACAATACTTATGTAATAAAACATCTAGAATCTAAAGGGGTTATTTTTAACAAAAATATTGATACTATTCCAAAAGGAGCGATTTTTATATTTTCAGCTCACGGAGTATCTAAACATATTGAAGAAAAAGCGAAAAGAAGAAAACTTAAAATAATTGATGCAACTTGTCCTCTTGTCAAAAAAGTACATAGAGAAGTATCTAAAGCTAGTAAACTAAATTTTGAAGCTATACTTATTGGCACTTCTAAACATCCAGAAATAAACGGTACGCTAGGTCAATATACTAATAAAAATGGAAATATTTATCTTATACAATCAATTGAAGATATTTCAAAATTAAAAATAAAAAATCCAAATAAAATCATGTTAATGACTCAAACTACACTTTCCTACAATAAAATAAATCCTATTATTAAAAAATTATATGAAAAATATCCTAACATAAAAAAACCTAAAAATTCCGATATTTGTTATGCTACTATTAATAGACAAAAAGCAGTAAAAAATCTTTTAAAACTATCTGATTCTATTATTATAATAGGATCTAAACATTCTTCTAATTCTAACCAACTACTTAGAATTGCAAAAGAAACCAACAAAAACTCTACTTTAATAGATTCTCATCATGAAATTAATACAATTTATTGGATTAACAAAGTAAAATCCATTGGAATAGCTGCTGGTGCATCTACTCCAAATATTATTATACAAAACGTAATAAAAGAACTAAGAAAAACATATAAAAACAATAACATACAAGAAATTTTAGGAATACAAGAAAATATTAAATTTCATATTCCTAAAGAGCTCAACAATAAAATATAAAAATAAAAATACTTTATAGGAATAAAAATGCAAAATACAATATTTAAAATTGCCATTTCAGGTGTCTTAGGAAAAATGGGGAAAAATATAGTTAAAGAAATATATAGAAACGAGAATAAATGTATGTATCTAAGTGCTGCTATAGTAAAAAAAGGAAATATTTCGACAAAAAAAAATATAGGAAAAATTATAGGAATAAAAAATTCTAATATTTTTATTAACGACTCTTTAGAGAAAGAAATAAATAACTTTGATATTCTTATAGATTTCACTAATCCTAAAAGCACAATAGAAAATTTAAAAATTTGTTCTAAATATAATAAAAAAATTGTAATCGGTACTACAGGATTATCTAATCAAGATATAAAAACAATTGAAATATTATCAAAAAAAATAGGAATTGTTCTTTCATCTAATTATAGCATTGGAATTAATTTAATATTTCACTTGATAAAAAAAATAACTTCTACTATAGGAAGACATTCTGATATTGAAATTATTGAGGCACATCATCGCAATAAGAAAGATGCTCCTTCTGGAACAGCTATAGAAATGGGAAAAATAATATCTAATGCAATGAATTGGGATTTTCAAAAAGCAGCAATATATGAGAGAAAAAACATAGTAGAAGCAAGAAAAAAAAATACAATTGGTTTTTCAACAATAAGAGGAGGTGATATAATAGGAGATCATACAGCAATTTTTGCAAGTTTAGGAGAACAAATTGAAATAAAACATAGAGCTACTAACAGATCAATTTTTGCAAAAGGAGCAATAAAAGCTGCGAACTGGCTAATGTCAACAAATAAAATAGGATTGTTCAATATGCAAGATGTATTAAATATATAATTTCATTTGTACGTTTCAAATAATTTAAAAAATTATAATAAATATTCACTAAAATATACCAAATGTTAAAATTCTTATTGGAGAAAACTTTGAATATAGCAGAAATGTCATTACCAGAAGCTATTTTAATTTTAGAAAATGGGACTATTTTTTATGGAAAATCAATAGGTATATTAGGAGAAACTTTTGGTGAAGTTGTATTCAATACATCTATGACCGGATATCAAGAAATTTTAACAGATCCTTCTTATTTAAATCAAATTATTACGTTTACTTACCCTCATATAGGAAATGTCGGGGTAAATTCAGACGATTGTGAATCTAATATAATTCATGCAAAAGGATTAATTATTCGAGATCTTTCAACTATATCTAGTAACTATAGAAGCGAAACAAATTTATCAAAATATTTAATTAAAAATAAAATTATAGCTATTTCTAATATTGATACAAGAAAATTAACTAAAATTCTAAGAAATTTAGGATCTCAATACGGATATATTACTACTAAAAAAACATTTAATATTCCTAAAACTTTAAAAAAAATTCAAAAATTACATAATTCGTTCGAAATAGATTTAGCAAGCAAAATAAGTACGAAGATTCCTTATATATGGAAATCAAACAATACCCACGTTAAAAAATATAGAAACATTTCATTTCTTAAAAAAAGATATCGATTTCATGTAGTAGTATACGATTTTGGAGTAAAAAAAAATATATTAAATATATTATCAGATAGACAATGTTATCTAACTATTGTTCCTGCACACACTCCCGCGGAAGAAGTTTTAAAATTATTGCCAAATGGAATATTTTTATCTAATGGTCCAGGAGATCCAAGACCATGTTATTACGCTATCAATGCAATTAAAGAATTCTTAGAAATTAACATTCCTATTTTTGGAATTTGTTTAGGACATCAGTTATTAGCTTTATCTAGTGGCGCAAAAATAATGAAAATGAAATTTGGACATCATGGAGGAAACCATCCCGTAAAAAACTTAATTTCTGATACTGTAATAATTACTTCGCAAAATCATAACTTCACAGTAGATCCGATTAATCTCCCAAAAAATATCCAAATTACTCACATTTCTCTTTTTGATGGTAGTATACAAGGTTTACAAAGAAAAGATAAAAATGCATTTAGTTTTCAAGGTCATCCAGAAGCTAGTCCCGGTCCTCATGATTCTATATCACTCTTCGATAAATTTATAAATTTTTTAAAAAACTACAAATAAAACGTTAAAAATAAAGAGGAAAAATGCCAAAACGTACCGATATACAATCTATTTTAATCCTAGGATCAGGTCCAATCATTATTGGGCAAGCATGTGAGTTCGATTATGCTGGAACGCAAGCATGCAAATCTTTAAAAGAGCTTGGATATAAAATTATTTTAGTAAATTCTAATCCAGCTACTATTATGACAGACCCTGAAATATCTGATGTTACATATATTGAACCTATTCATTGGAAAATAGTTGAAAAAATTATAAAAAAAGAAAAACCTGATGCAATACTACCTACTATGGGCGGACAAACTGCTTTAAATTGTTCTTTAGACCTTGACAAATATGGAATATTAAAAAAATTCAAAGTAGAAATGATAGGGGCTACTGTTCAATCAATAAAAAAAGCAGAAAATAGAAAATTATTCGAAAAATCTATGAAAAAAATAGGATTAAACACTGCAAAATCAGAAATAATAAATAATATGGAAACAGCATCAAAAGCTATTAAAAAAATAGGATTTCCAGCTATTATTCGTCCTTCTTTTACTATGGGTGGAACTGGAGGGGGTATTGCATATAATTATGAAGAATTTAAGAACATTTGTGAACAAGGTTTGAATTTATCTCCTTCAAAACAATTACTGATAGACGAATCTTTAATAGGTTGGAAAGAATATGAAATGGAAGTGGTACGAGATAAAAAAGACAATTGCATTATTGTATGCTCAATCGAAAACTTTGATCCTATGGGAATACATACAGGAGATTCCATTACCGTTGCTCCTTCACAAACTCTAACAGATAAAGAATATCAAATCATGAGAAATGCATCAATATCTATTCTCAGAGAAATAGGTGTAGAAACTGGAGGAGCTAATGTTCAATTCGCAATAAACCCCAATAATGGAAAAATGATTGTTATAGAAATGAATCCTCGAGTCTCTAGATCATCTGCATTAGCTTCTAAAGCTACAGGATTTCCCATTGCAAAAATTGCAGCAAAATTAGCTATAGGATATACATTGGATGAACTAAATAACGACTTAATAGGAAAAAATACCACTGCATCATTCGAACCAGTCATAGACTATATAGTTACAAAAATACCTAGATTCAACTTTGAAAAATTTTTAGGATGTAATGATAGACTAACTACACAAATGAAATCTGTTGGAGAAGTTATGGCTATCGGAAGAACTTTTCAAGAATCTTTACAAAAAGCTATGATAGGACTAGAAATTGGAGCAAGCGGCTTCGATCAAAAAATAAAAGGAAATTCATTAAAAAACATACAAAAAATTTATTATGAATTAAGAGAAGCAGGTCCAGATAGACTATGGTACATCGGAGATGCATTTCGTTTAGGCATATCTTTAAAAAAAATTTTTCAATTAACACTCATTGATAAATGGTTCTTAAATCAAATTAAAGAACTTATAGAAATAGAAAAATATATACAAAATATAAATATAAAAAATATCAATTATACTTATTTTAAATTTCTCAAAAGAAAAGGATTTTCAGATCTAAGAATTTCTATTCTAACTAAGAAATCTGAAAAAGAAATTAGAAATATAAGAAATAATCTAAATTTATATCCAGTGTATAAAAGAATTGATACTTGTGCAGCTGAATTTGCAAGCGAAACAGCCTATATGTATTCTACATGGGAAGACGAATGCGAATCAAATCCAGTTAAAAGAAATAAAAAAATTATTATTATAGGCGGGGGACCTAATAGAATAGGGCAGGGAATTGAATTTGATTATTGTTGCGTACATGCATCATTAGCATTACAAGAAAATGGATTCGAAACTATTATGATTAACTGTAATCCAGAGACTGTATCAACTGATTATGATATTTCAAATAGACTATATTTTGAACCAATAACATTAGAAACAATATTAAATATCGTAAAAATAGAAAACCCTAGTGGAATTATTATTCAATATGGCGGACAAACACCATTAAAATTAGCAAAAGAACTAGAAAAAGAAGGAATTACTATTATAGGAACTAATTCTAATTCAATTGATAGAGCAGAAAATCGTAAACATTTTCAAAAAGTTGTATCTAATTTAGGATTAATACAACCTTCTAATGCTACTGTAACAAATTTACAAGATGCTCTATTACAAGCTAAATATATCAAATATCCTATTATGATTAGACCATCTTATGTATTGGGTGGACGAGCAATGGAAATAATTTATAACGAACATGATTTAAAAGAATATTTCAAAAATTCTGTAGCCTATAATAACAAAGATCCTATTCTATTGGATCATTATTTAGATAATGCAATAGAAGTTGATGTAGATGCAATTTGCGATGGAAAAGATGTTCTAATTGGAGGAATTATGGAACACATTGAACAAGCAGGAATTCATTCAGGAGACTCAGCATGTTCTCTTCCCGCTCACACTTTAAACGAAAATATACTAAATTCTATTAGATTTCAAGTTAAAAAACTCGCTTTTTCACTATCTATAAAAGGTTTAATAAATGTGCAATTCGCAATAAAAAATAAAAAAATATATATATTAGAAGTCAATCCTAGAGCAGCAAGAACTATTCCATTTATTTCTAAAGCTACTGGAATGGCATTAGCAAAAATAGCTGCGCGAGTTATGACTGGAATAACTTTATTACAACAAGGCCATACACGAGAAATAATTCCACCTTTTCACTCAGTAAAAGAAGTTGTACTCCCTTTTAATAAATTTCAAGGATCTATTCCTATACTAGGACCTGAAATGAAATCCACTGGAGAAGTCATGGGAATGGGAAAAAATTTTTCTGAAGCATTTTCAAAAGCAATGCTTGGCGCTCAAATAGATATGAAAAAATCTGGAAGAGTTTTGTTATCTGTAAAAAATAGTGATAAAAACCGAATTTTTAATTTAGCTAATAAACTTAAAAAAATAGGATTTAAAATAGATGCGACAGTAGGAACTGCAAAAATACTCAAAAGAAATGGAATACATGTCAGAATAGTGAATAAAGTTAATGAACGCAGACCTCATGTTCAAGATCGTATAAAGAATGGAGAATATGTTTATATAATAAATACTAATGATTGTAATCAAACTATAATTGATTCTAAAACAATTTGCCAAAATGCTTTGCAATATCATGTTCATTATGATACTACCTTAAATGGAGCTTTAGCTACAGTCATGGCTATTAAAGAATGTCCTACAAAAAATGTTACATCTTTGCAAGATAGACATAAAATGATCTTACAACAATAATTCGTAAATATTGTATACCGTATTTTAAAATTTTAACTCAAATATAATAATAATCATCTAAAAAATAATATGAAAATTAGCATTATTGCTGCAATATCAAAAAATTTTGTAATTGGATGCAATGGTTCCATACCTTGGAATTTACCACTAGATTTAAAATGGTTTAAAAAACATACCTTAAAAAAAAGTGTCATAATGGGACGAAAAACTTGGAATTCCATTAAATCCGAATTACCGATGAGACAAAAAATAGTATTAACCCACAAAAAAAATTACAAATTTAATAACGTAATTTTCGCAAATTCTATCCATGAAGCTATTGAACTAGCAACAAACAAAAATGAAATAATGATTATTGGAGGAGGAACATTATATGCGCAAACACTTCCTATGGCTAATAAACTTTATTTGACCAAGATAAATATTTTTGTTCAAGGAGATACTTATTTTCCACAATACAAACATATGGGTTGGGAAACGATATTTTCAGAAAATCATATAACAAATTTAGAAAATAAATATAACTTTCAATTTAAAATTCTAAAAAGAACCTAAAAAACAAAATAAACATTTAAAGTCTTTTTTGAGCGGGTTGACTAAACCATTTACTATCTTCCAATCTAAACATACTCAAATATCCACCCCAACAACATCCAGTATCCAAAGAAATAATTTTAGGAGATACTATATTTTTTTTTAAAGAAGCCCAATGACCAAAAAATAAAATGTAGTCTTGTAAACTATTATTTTTTATTGAAAACCAAGGTATTAACGGATAAGTATCAATAGATGGCGATTTCTTACATTCCATATCTAATGTTCCATCATTAAAACAATATCTCATTCTTGTGAACACATTTAAACTAAAACTTAAACGATTTAATTTACGACATGAGTTATCAATGTAATTTACTATTGCATTATTAAATATACCTCTAAGTAATATATCATAATTTATATTACACAGAAAAGATCCTAATTTATCAGAATACATTCGGGATACATCAATATCCCAATAAGGATGTATACCAGCATGCACCATAATAATTTTTCTTTTTTTATCAATTTGCAATAAAGGCTGTTTTCGTAACCAATTAATTAAAATATCAATATCTTTAGCTTTTAAAATATCAGATATAATATAATCATTAAATCTTTTATATTTATTTTGTGTATAAGAAAAAATCAAATTCAGATCATGATTGCCTAAAACTAATCGTGCATGAGAACCTAAACTAGAAATAAATCGCATTACTTCAATAGAATTAGGCCCTCTGTTTATTAAATCACCAGTGGACCATAAATAATCTAATTTTTCATCAAATGATATTTTTTCTAATAATTTCATTAATTCATAATAACATCCATGAATGTCACCTACAAAATATGTACTCATATATTCTGCCTATAAATACTTTTTTATACAATTATTTAAACTCACATCCTTAAAAATTATTACTATAATAATTAACTTATATAATTTGAAAGCATAAAATACTGTTCTACTGACAAATCTTCAGCACGCAACTTAGGATCAATATGTAAACTTATCAAAATATCTTCGTTAAACAAACTAGATAAACTATTTTTTATTATTTTTCTACGTTGACTAAAAGCTAATGTAGTAATCTTTTGTAAATTTTTTACGTTCGTAACAATATCCTTATTATTTTTACAGGGAACAAATTTTAAAAAAGTTGAATTAACTTTAGGAATCGGTTTGAACGATTCAGGAAATATATCAAATAAACGTATTATTTTGCAAAAATATTGAGAAATAATACTGAGTTTTCCATAGTCTTTAGTTCCTGGAACAGCTAATAATCTATTTGCTACTTCTTTTTGAAGCATAAAGTACATATCGCAAATAATATTGTTATATTTAAAAAAATATAGTAACAATTCTATTGAAATATTATATGGTAAATTTCCGAAAATTCGTATTGATTCATATCTTTTTCTATTTATACATGAAAAATTGAACTTTAACGCATTTTTTGAAAAAACCTGTATATTACTAACATTTTTATACAATAAAAATAATTTATGTGCTAAGTGTTTATCATATTCTATCAAAAATAATTTACATGGAAATTTAGAAGTATCATATGTTAATGCACCTAATCCCGGCCCAATTTCTATCATTATGTCTCGTTTTTTAGGATTCATGCTAGAAATAATTTTATTAACTACACATTGATCTATTAAAAAATGTTGTCCTAAATGTTTTTTTAAAAAATACTTGTCAAATTCTAATTTAGTCATAAAGTTAATATTAATTAATATTACAATTTATTTGTTAAAAATAAAATATTTTCATATTAATAAAATTCTAAATATTAATTTAATTTAAAGTTTTTAGAAACTTATTATATATTTTAAAAATAGCTTTAATATTTTTTAAATTACATTTTTAAATAAATATATCTTACTAAAATATCAGTAATCAAGTAAAAATTATAAATAATACTTCTTGAGATTATAAACAATTTTATATACTATAAATACAATTGATTTTCAATACAACAAAAATTTTTTAAAATATAAAAAATTTACATATAAAACTCTAAATAAAAAAAATATTAGCAATATTAAATTGAAATTAACAAATTTTGATAAATATTTCTTAAAAAATTTAAATAAAATTATTTAAATACATTTAAACATTATTTGTATCTTAATTAATACTATTATAAATGAAAATTTTATAAATACAAAAATGAGAAAATATGGAATACTGGTTTTTATACTTAATACAAAAATCCATTTTTTATTCATTACCAATTATAACAATAGTAGCATTTTTAGAATCTCTCGCTTTAGTCGGTTTATTTTTACCTGGAATAGTTATTATGGCCGCCTTAGGTACTCTTATTGGTAATGGAGAATTAAATTTTTATCCTGCCTGGATAGCTGGATTTATTGGTTGTATATCCGGAGATATAGTATCATATTATTTCGGATGGAAATTTAAAAAAAAATTAAAAAATTTCAATTTTTTAAAAAAAAATAAAACAATTGTCAAAAAAATAACCAATACTTTACATAAATATACTGCTATCACTATATTAATAGGAAAATTTTTAGGTCCTACTAGACCTTTAATCTCTATGGTTTGTGGTATGTTAAACATACCTATAAAAAAATTTTTTGTTTTTACTACATTTGGATGTATACTATGGCCACCTGTATATTTTTTCCCAGGAATTATCACTGGAATAGTTATAAATACTATTTCTCGGAAAAATAATCCATGTTTTAAACTTTTTTTTATTTCATTTATTATACTAATTTTTATAAATCTTTTATTAATATGGAAAATTTTCAAGCACAAACAACATAAAATATCTAAAAAATACTTAATTTTTTCTAAAAAATTTTTAACTTTTTTACTAATTATAAGTTTAATACTGAACATTATTAATTTTTTTGTTCTGTATCATTTTAAAAATTAATTTTAATCAATAAAACTCTAAAAAATACTATTGTCAATTATAAAATTCAAAAACTATATAAAATATATTTAATACTTAATATTAATACTTTTTATATTTATTAAAATAATATACTTGTTATATGTAAATATATCTAATTAATTTTTGTACAGTTTAAAAAATCGCATTTTTATTCTAACATCTCATAAAAATTATTATTTTATGCAAAAAAAATCCATATGCATGATACTCAATTTAAAAACATGCCGTTGTATAGATTTTACTTTAACTATATATTTTATTTCATCGATTATCAATAATAATTGATTTTCATATATTTTATTATCTAAAATAATTTTAGAAATTAAATTATTTTCTAATTCTATACAAATGTTAGGTTTTGCAATACAATACATAATAGCTGGAAACTTATTTTTTAAACGCAAACGTCTACTAGAACTTTTTCCACTTTTTTCACGTCTAACAGCATTTATAGTTATCATTTTTTTAAAGTTTATAAAATTTAACATATTAACGTCATTTTACTATAAAACAAAAAAAAATAATATTTTTTATATCTAAAACATTTATGATTTCTTATTTTCTTATAAACTTTTTGTAAAATTAAGAACAAAAATCTACAATGAATTTAACCAATTTATTTCTTTCCTCCATAAACTTTTATCTTTAGTTTCTAATATAATTGGAATATTTTCACATTTTATATTTTTCATAATCCATATAAATGCTAATTTTCCAATATTTCCTTTTCCTAAATTCTGATGTCTATCTACGCGACTATTTAGTATATATTCAGAATCATTAAAATGCATACCATATAAATAACTAAATCCTATAATATCATCAAAATTCTTAAAAACTTTTTCACATGATAACTCCGTACGTAAATCATAACCAGAAGCAAACATATGACATGTATCTAAACAAATTCCGATACGATTTTTGTTTTGAATTCTATTAATAATAAAACTTAAATGTTCAAACGAATAACCTACGTTTGTCCCTTGACCAGCTGTGTTTTCTATTATTAATTTTATATGCTGCGTATTTTTTAATGCTAAATTAATTGAATTGGAAATTCTTTCTAAACATTGTATTTCACTAATTTTATGTAAATGACTACCTGGATGAAAATTCAAAAAATTTAATCCTAATTTATAACATCTTATTATTTCGTCAATAAAAGACAATCTAGATTGATTTATCTTATCATCACAAGGATGTCCTAAATTAATTAAATAATTACTATGAGGTAAAATTTGATTTGATGAGTACGAAAAAGTTTTACACGCAATTTTAAAATTCATTATGTGTTTTTTATTTAATTTTTTTCTAATCCATCTTACCGGATTGCTAGTAAATAAAGAAAAAGCAGTTGCTCCTAAATTTTTTGCTCTAACAACAGCTTGATCTAAACCACCTAATATACTAACATGAGCTCCTATATATCTCATTTTTCATCCTTATAAACATATTAAATAATATTTTTGTAAAGAAAAAATTCTATGATATTGAACAAATATATCTAAGAAACTATTTTCTTACAAATTTAATTAACATTTGTAAATATTCTTAAGAACTATATAGTTTTGTATGTAACAAAATACTAAATATTATTAATTTTAAAGTATAATAAAAATTTACAATATTTAAAAATATACATTTAAAAATTTTTACTTAATTTAAAATATTGAAATTATTTAAAAATAAAAAATTTTAACTTAAAATAAATATATATTTATAAAATTTCTATTTTATTTTGCGTTTAACTATACCTAATTAAAAAATACACAGCATATTAAATTACTATAAAAATTTTTTCTAATTATTACCAATAATACTATTGAATTTAAAATAATTTCAAATATTTCAAATATACCATATTTTTGCATAACTAAATTAAATAAAAACATGAAAAAAATAAAAACACTTTATAAAATAACTTCCAAACTAAAAAATTACTGGAACAAAAAAAATTGCACTATTATTCAACCATTAGATATACCTGTAGGAGCTGGAACTTTTCATCATCAAACATTTTTCGGAACACTCAGATCTACACCTACTTCTATTGCATATGTACAAGCATGCCGCAGACCATCAGATGGAAGATACGGAAAAAATCCAAATCGATTACAACATTATTATCAATTTCAAGTAATTATAAAACCTGCTCCAGAAAATATTCAAAATTTATATTTAGAATCATTAGAAAAATTAGATATAAATTTAAAAAATAATGATATACGTTTTCTAGAAGATAACTGGGAAAATCCAACATTAGGAGCTTGTGGGCAGGGATGGGAAATACGAATTAATGGCATGGAAATTACACAATTTACTTATTTTCAACAAATGGGTGGAATTAACTGTAATCCAATTTCTGTTGAAATAACATATGGTTTAGAACGCATAGCTTTGCATATACAAAACAAAAATAACATATATGATCTCGATTGGGACTACAATGGAAAATATATTACTTACAAAGATTTATTTTTTCGAAGTGAATTAGAAAATTCAATATATAATTTTGAATATTCTAATACTGAAATTTGTTCTAATTTATTTAAAATTTATATTCAAGAAGCAAAAAAAATAGCAAATTTAAATCCGCCTTTGTTATTTCCAGCATATGAACAGGCATTATATGGAATACATTATTTTAATTTATTAGATGCAAAAAAAACATTTTCTACTACTGAACGTCAACAAAACATTTTAAATATTCGATCTGTAATCAAGAATATTGCAGAAAAATATTATATTACATAAAAAAATAAAATTCTTTTAGTTGTCATAAAAATTTTTAAAAAGGCAAATATGAAAAAAACATTTCTATTAGAAATTGGAACTGAAGAACTACCTCCAAAATCACTACATACCATTATTCAATCTCTTGAAAAAAATATGATATCTTTATTAAATCAGAATTATATACAATTTTCCAAAATATTATGTTTTTCAACACCTAGACGACTAGCTATAAAAATAAAACAACTTAACACACACATAAAAAGAATTAAAAAAACATATAAAGGGCCTTTAATTTCTAATGCTTTCAATAATGTAGGGCATCCTACTAAATCAACTAAATGTTGGATGAAAAAAATAGGAATTACAATAAATCAAACATCTCGAATAATAGAAAAACAAAAAGAATGGCTATCTTACGAATATTATTTAAAACATGAAACAATTGAAAAAAAATTAATAGAAATATCTATTAATTCTATAAAAAATATTTCTGTTCCTACTTTTATGAAATGGAATATAGAAAATATACAATTTTCTCGACCTATTCGCAACATAGTAATGCTTCTTGATAATGAAATTATAAAAGGAACAGTACTAGGACTAAAAACTAATAGACTAATTTTTTGGAATATTTTTACGAAAAATAAAAATATTAATCTTCTTCATGCTCAAGAATATCCAAAAATATTACTAAACTTTGGAAGAATAATTGCAGATCATAATGAACGAAAAAATGTAATTATAGCAGAATCAAAAAAAATGGCTCAAAACATTAAAGGATATTTAAAAATAAAACAATCATTATTAGAAGAAATTACTTCATTAGTAGAATGGCCTGTCGTTCTCTTAGGTACATT
The DNA here is from genome assembly GCA_039829995.1 of Buchnera aphidicola (Nurudea yanoniella). Taxonomy (NCBI): domain Bacteria; kingdom Pseudomonadati; phylum Pseudomonadota; class Gammaproteobacteria; order Enterobacterales; family Erwiniaceae; genus Buchnera; species Buchnera aphidicola. The sequence continues at coordinate 135,395 of CP140036.1, read as the reverse complement.
TAAAAAAAAATTTCTTGATCTTCCCAATGAAATTCTAACATATATTATAGAAAATCAACAAAAATGTTTTTCTATATACAATATAGATAGCAAAAAAATTACTAATAATTTTATTATTATAGCAAACGTTATGACAAAAGATTCTGAAAATATTATAATTAGAAATGAATATATATTAAATTCTCAACTTTTTGATGCACAATTTTTTTTTAAAAAAGATCAAAAAAACCCTCTTAATGAGTATCAACCTCTATTAAAAAATATTATTTTTCAAAGTTCTTTAGGATCTATTTTCGAAAAAATAAAACGAATGGAAAAATTGATATCTTGGATAATAGAATTTACTCAAGCAAATTTCGAAGATTGCATACGCGCAGTACAATTATGTAAATGTGATTTAGTAACTAATATGGTATTTGAATTTCCTGAAATGCAAGGAATTATCGGTATGTATTATGCACTAAAAAATAATGAACCAAAAAATATTGCACTAGCTATAAAAGAACACTACTTACCTAGATTTTCTAAAGATATGATACCACTTAATCCTATTTCATTTTCTCTAGCATTAACTGATAAAATTGATACTTTAGTAGGTTTATTTATAATTGGAAAAAATTTAATTTCTAAAAATAAAGATCCATTTTCATTACGGAGATTAGCTATTGGAATTATACAAATTATTTTAAAAAGAAAAATTTCTATTGATATATTAAAATTATTAAAAAAATCACTAAATACATATGAAAAGATAAAAGATAAAAATATTATATTAGAAAACTTGAAAAAATTCATTTTAGAAAAAATATATTTTATTTATATTAAAAAAAAATATAATACTAACATAATAAAATCTGTTTTAGAAAAAGACATTACATACTTAATAGACATAGATATACGTATACGTGCTGTTTCAAAAATTCAAAATTTAAACATTTTACAACCACTAATCACAACCTACAAAAGAATTTATAAAATATTACAGTCATCTAAAAAAATATCTTTATATAACGAAATAAATTCTAAACTTTTAAAAACCCCCGAAGAAAAAAATATAGTTATATTATTGCAAAATATACAAAAAAAAGTATCATATTTTTATTTAAAAAAAGATTATATATCTGTATTTTTTGAACTAAAAAATTTTAATAAACCAATTTCAAATTTTTTTGAAAACGTTAGAATACAAGACGAAAATTGTTTAATAAAAAAAAATAGATTAACTATTTTAAAAAAAATCACAGATCTATTTGTTTTAACTATTGATTTTACATTGCTATATTAAATTATTTCATGATTTTTAACTTTTTATATAATTGAAATGATAATGACGAAGAAACATAAATAGAAGATAATGTTCCTAAAAATATACCAATCATCATTGTAAGAGAAAAGTTTTTTATCATTTCATTACCAAAATAATACGATATCGCTGCTACTGAGAACGTAGTAGCTGAAGTCATTATTGTTCTAGCATATATTTGAGTCAAAGATAAATTCAAAATATTAAAAAAAGACAAATATTTAAATTTTTTAATATTTTCACGAATACGATCTGAAATTACAATACTGTCATTAATCGAATATCCTATAATAGAAAGTAAAGATACTACAATAATTGGACTAATTTCAATATGTAAAAAAGAAATACACCCTAATATTAATAAAATGTCATGAAATAAAGATAATATAATTCCAATAGATAAATACCATGAAAATCTTAAAAAAATATAAAAAGAAGTACATAAAATAGAAAAAAACAAAGCTAAAAAGAAAAAAATTAATAAATTATTGTCAATACTTGATCCAATATATTCAGAAGAAATAATTTCACATTGATTTTTTAAATTTTCATTAAAAAAAATTAAAATTTTATGTGATAAATCTTCTATAGAAATATTTGAGAAATGTGGAAAACGTATAATAATGTTATGTATTCCTCCAAAATAGCTAGATTTACTGTTATATAATCCAATACTATTTAACATATCTGAAACATTATAAATTTCTATTAATTTTTCAAAATGAATTTGAAAAATAGATCCCCCTGTAAAGTCAATACTCCAAGTAAATCCAAAAAATCCAATACTAAAAACAGAAAAAAATAAAAAAAATATTGATAAAATAAATGAAAAGTTTTTCCAATACATAAAATTATATATTAAAATTTCTTTTTTCAATATTTTTAAATGATATGAATAAGACACGAGTTAACCTTTACATAAATAACTTATGAATGTTTTTTTTATGATAAAATACTTGAATTATAGTATATGTAATAAACAACGCGCTAAAAAGTGATGTAAAAATTCCAATTATTGTAATAATTGCAAAGTTTTTTATAATGTCAGTTCCAATAATATATAAAACTATAGATATAATTAACATAGTTACATTAGCATCAAATATACTACGATATGCTCTTATATATCCTTTATTCACTGCTTCTCGAATATATACATTATTATTTATTTCTTCTTTTATACGTTCATTAATTAATACATTCGAATCAATAGAAAATGCTAGCATCAGTAATATGCTAGATATTCCAGGCATGGTTAAAACTATCCCTGGTAATACAGAAATTATTGCTATTATTAATAATAAATTCGAAATTAAAGCAATAGAAGCAATTATACCAAATCTTTTATATCTTATAATCATCATTAATATACAAAGTAAAATACTTATAATACAACTTAACATTCCATTTTTTATATTATTTTTTCCGATAGAAGGTCCGATAACAGTTTCTTCAATAATTTTTACAGGAGAAGAAAACGATCCAGTTTTCAATAAAATAGATAATTTTTTTGCTTCAGATATATCTTTTATTCCAATAATTCTAAATGAATTATCTAATATAGAATCAATTTTAGCAATATTGAGTATACTTTCCTTAAGTTTTAAATTGTTATATTTATTATGTGATTGAGTATTAGAATCAATATATTCTAGAAAAAGTATAGCTATATATTCTCCTATATTTTTCTGAGTAACATTAGACATAATATTTCCACCAACACGATTTAATGTGACATTTACTTCAATTTGATTTAAATCATTTGTTAAATAATTAGAATCTATAATATGTTCTCCAGTAATAAACGCAGATTTATACAATAAAATCGGACTATTAGCATCAACCCAATATAATTTAGAATTTTTTGGAAAATTTTTTGACTTCTTTAAATTAAAGATATTATCATAATTATTATTGACTAAATGAAATTCTATCATTGTATTAGCACTAAGAATTTCTTTAACTTTCATATTATTTCCAAAACCAGGTAATTCTATAATAATAGAATCAAAATTTTGTTGTTGTACAATAGGTTCTCCAAAACCTAATTGATGTATACGATTTTTTAATATATATATATTTTTATCTATAGACAACTGCATTATAGACTTTATATATTTTTTAGTAAAATGTACACATAACGTATTATTAGATTTTCTATTATATAAGAAATTAGAATAATTTAAATTAATTTCGCGCTGTATCTGATCTAATAAAAAATATTTCTCAGAATTAAATTGAACTCCATAATTTGAAATTTCTTTAATTCTAAAATCTTTGTAATTATGTTTAAAACTATAATCCGAAAAATATTTGATTGCATTTTTTTGATACATCTGCAAAACGTGATTAAAATTAACCTTTAACAATAAATGAGTACCACCTTTTAAATCTAATCCTAAGTTTGCAGGTTTAGCATGAAAAATTTTAAAAATACTTGGATAATAAGAACGAAGATCAAAAAAAACTGTATTTTTATTTTTTGAAAATATCTTTTTTAATTTTTCATATGCTTTTAATTGTTCGAATTTTTCATCAAAAAATAAAATTACATCTTTTTCATGTTTTTGAAAAGAAGTATATTTAATCTTTTCATGTTGAAGAACACTAAAAATTTTTAACATATGTTTATCAAACATATCTTTTTTTTCTTTACAACTGACATATATTGACAAAGTATTTTGATATAAATTAGGAGATGCATAAATTATTGCAAATAATAATATAACTACTATTATGAATAATTTAATTATAGAACGCCGCATCAACATATGTTTTAAGAACCTTTTTATGATTTGAAACATTAAATATTGTTAAAAGTACCTGGAAATAATACTGACGAAATATAACTATTGTTAATTAATACCTCAATATTTTTATTTAATTCTAATAAAATATACTCTACTTTTACAATTTTTTTGCTCTACCTATTAAAACACTAGTCGTTAATATCTCATCGCCTATAGAAAAAGAATCAATTAATTTTTGTGTTCTTTAACTTTATTTTTTTGTGGATGAATAACTATTAAATAAAAAACTAATAAAAAAACAATATCATATAAACTAATGAATATAAATTACTTTAATAAAAATTTCCAGTTGCAAAAAAAACATTAGAAATTAAAAAATTCACAAAATTTTCCTATATATTATAATGTTTAAAAATCATTAATATAAAAAAAATAAAATACACAGTTTTTAATTATATTCACATATTAAATACAAAAAATGAATAAAAATTCATATTTTAAAATTTATTATTATGCAATAAATTACAAAAATATGAAGTTAACAATCTAGTTCAAAAATACTTTCTCTTCTATAATAAAAAAAATAATTATTTGTTTCTTAAAACAGCATTAAATTTTAATTCTAATTTTACAATACACGTTTTTAAAATTTGTGAAATTTCTATTTCTGTAAAAGTTTGTTTTTCATTTTCTAATACAAAACGAAAGGACAAGCTTTTTTTACCTATTCCTATTTCATGACTTCTAAAAATATCAAATAAAAATATATCTAAAATATTTTTTAAAAAAAACCTTTTACATTCTGCAATAATGTCACCTACCGAAATTGTTTCATCTACTATAATCGAAATATCCCTAAAACTCCTAGGATATCTAGAAAAATATTTTATATTAGAACCATATGAAAATGGAATACGATCCCATATTATTTCAAAAATAACTATTTCATTTTTTAAATTTAGTTTCTTTTGTAAATCTAAGCTAATAACGCCTATAATTCCAATCATCTTATTTTTTAAATAAATTTTTACACTTTGTCCTGAATATAATCCAGGAATATTACATTTTTTAAATTCTAAGAATTCTGATTGTCCAAACAAATCCATAATAGATTCTACATCACCCTTTAAATCAAAAAAATCAATTTTTTTCTTTGACATATCCCAATGAAGTTCATTTTTTTTTCCACTTAATATGCCAGATAAACATAAAATTTGCTTAACACCTAATTTTTCTTGCGAACTTTTAACAAAACATAAACCACTTTCAAATAATCGAAATCTGTTTTCTTGTCTATTTTGATTATAAAGCACAGTTGAACACAATCCTATCAATAAAGATACTCTCATAGCAGAAATTTCTTTTGAAATAGGATTAGATATATATAAAGGAACTATATCAGGAAATAATAATTTTTGTAAATAAGGATCAACAAAACCATACGTAATAATTTCATGATATCCTTGATCAACTAAAAATAATTTAGCTCTGTTTAATGAACTATAAACTTCATTTTCCCTAACAACATTACAATATGTTTCCATAGGAAAAGAAGGAATATTTTGATATCCTAAAATACGAAATAACTCACCAATAATTTCTTCTTCTATTATAATATCAAATCTCCAACTAGGAGAAATAACTTTCCAATATTTGTCAAAAGAAGTTATTTTAAAACCCAATTTTTTTAAATTGAAAACAACTAACGCATCACTGATAAAAAATCCCGAAACACTATTTAATTTTCTTTTGTGCAATTTAATATCTTTTCTACAAAAAATCTCAGAACTTTTAATTGTTTGTTCAACTTTTCCTGATTTTCCATTACATAATTGTGTAATTAAATAAGTAGCATATTCTAAAGCTTTCTCTTGTTCTCCAAAATCAATGCCTCTTTCATAACGCTCTGTGAAAATGTTTTTACATCCATATTTAAAAGATCTTTCAAAAATATTAGAGCTATCATAAGAACCGATTCCTAAAAATAAGTTACATGAAGTTAAATTCACAGCGGAAATAAAAGAATTAATATGACCTCCTAAAACTAATACCTTTTCTTCATCAGAAATTACTATAACATCGCTATCAATTGAAATTTTTTCATTATTAGAATTAATAAAAATTTCGTTCTTATAAGATTTTCTTACAATTATTTTTTTTAAAACACAATCTAAATCAATAATATATAATGGCTGTCCTAACTCTATCAATATATAATGTACAATATCAATAATAATATTAGACGATTTCAAAGAAGAACGCACTAATTTCTCTCTTATCCAAAAAGGAGTATCCCTCTGCGTATTAATATTTTTTATAATACGCCCAAAAAAACGCAAACATATATCTGGAATATCAATCGAAATTTTTAATTTGTCTGGAATTCTAACTATATTAGGATATTTTTTAAAACAAGGTGTAGGTAAATCATTCCATGCTGCAATATCTCGAGCTATACCTAATATACTCAATGCATCAGAACGATTAGGAGTACTGCTAATTTTAATAATGTTATCATCTAATGATAAATATTCGCATGCATTGTTTCCTATTATAGAATTTGATGAAAGTACAATAATATCATCGTTAGAACTTATAAACCCAATATCTTCACAAAAACAAATTATACCATCATGTAAAATATTTTTAGATTGAACTAATTTAAAAAAATCATAATTGAATAACGTAGATGCGTGGGTAGCTATAATTACTTTTATATTTTTTGAAAAATTAGCATGACGAGATATAACTTTAATATATTTATTTTTTCCAATTTTAACTTTTATGAGAAGCAATTGAATATCAAAATAATGTTTTAAAATTTCAGTTATTTCTCCAACAATTAAATTTTTGCAAACATTAGGAATATAAGTTACTTTTTCAACTTCCAAACCTAATTGTGTAATTTGATTACATAAAGAACTAGTATCAATATTGGGATTGACCCATTCTCGAAGCCATTTTTCACTGAATTCCATGACTTATATACTCCAATTTTATTTGAATTGTCTGAGAAATTTTAAATCATTTTCAAAAAAAATACGAATATCCGAAATTCCATAAATAAGCATAGTAATTCTTTCTATTCCTAATCCAAAAGCATATCCAGTATATGTATCAGAATCAACATTGACATTTTTTAGTACGTTTGGATGTACCATACCACAACCCAAAATTTCTAACCATGTTTTATTACTTCCTAAAATATCTACTTCAGATGATAAAAAAGTAAAAGGAAAATAAGAAGGCCGAAATCGAATATCAATATTCTTGTAAAAAAAATAACTTAGAAATGATTGAATAATCCATTTTAAATTAGAAAAATTTACATTTTTATCAATCACTAATCCTTCAATTTGGTGAAACATAGGAGTATGAGTATTATCAGAATCTTTCCTATATACTTTTCCTGGAACTATAACTTTAATAGGTAATTTCATGTTCTTCATACATCTAATTTGCATATTTGATGTTTGAGTTCGTAATAAACGGTGAGAATCAAACCAAAAAGTATCGTGACTAGTTCTAGAAGGATGATTTTTTGAAATGTTCAAAGCATCAAAATTATGATAATCATCATCTATCTCTTGACCCCTAATTATCTCAAATCCTAGTCTTAAAAAAAAATTTTCTATTTCATTCATTGTTTTAGTTATCGGATGAAATGAACCTAAAGCATTTCGACGACCAGCTAGAGATACATCAACAAATTTTTTTTTCGATAAAAGACTACGATACGATGTTTCTATTTTTATTTTACACTTTTTAATTTCTTTTTTTAAATAAACCTTAAAATCATTAAGAATAGTTCCATTTTTTCTTTTTTCATCTGCAGACATATTACGTAATTGCAATATTTTCGAAGAAATATACCCACCTTTTCCTAAATATTTTTTTTGTAATTCATCTAATTCCTTTAATGTTTTAATTTTTTTTATTTCTAATCGTATACATTTTACTAACTTCAAAAAACTAAACAAAATCTTCTCCTTATTTTAAAATTACTAAAATATTATTTGACTAATTTTATCTTACAAATATTTTTAAAAATATCTAACATGCTAAAAAGCCTCCAAAATTGGAAGCTCTTTAAAATAATAGAGTAACTGCAAATAATACATAATTAATATATACAGTGGTTACTTAAACTTTATAATCAATTTTTATCATTATTTTATCATAAATAAATTACAAAGTAAGGAGAGATCAGCCACTCCCTCCTAACTATTAATTATTTTTGCAAAGCATTTTTTGAATTGTGTATTAATGAGTTAAATGTTTTTTTATCGAACATTGCTATCTCAGATAACATTTTTCGATTAATATCTATTGATGCCTTTTTCAAACCATATATAAATTGACTATAAGAAATCCTGTTTTCTCGAACTGCTGCATTAATACGAGAAATCCAAAGTTTTCTAAATTGACGTTTTCTCTGACGACGATCTCGATAAGCATATTGCCCAGCTTTAATTACTGCTTGATAGGATGACCTATACGTTCTTGATCGTGCACCATAATATCCTTTAGCTTTTTTTAATATTTTTTTATGACGAGCACGAGCAACTACTCCACGTTTCACACGAGCCATATCTCGTTCTCCTTTCACACATATTACTTTTAAATTAATTTACAAATAAGGTAAAAATAAACGAATCTTATTATTGTCTCCTTTAGATGCTATAACTTTAAATCGTAAATGACGTTTGCGATCTGGAGATTTTTTTGTTAAAATATGCCGTAAATTAGCTTGTTTACGTTTAAATTTACCAGATGCAGTCTTCTTAAATCGTTTAAACGCGCTACGCAAAGTTTTAATTTTAGGCATAAATACTCCAATTTTATATATAGTTTAAAGTAAAAAAATCTAACTATCATTTTTTTTTAGGAGCTAAAATCATGATCATTTGACGACCTTCAATTCTAGACGGAAATGTTTCTATTACAGAAAAATCTTTCAAATCATTTTTAACACGACTCAATACTTTTATTCCTATCTGTTGATGAACCATCTCACGTCCACGAAATCGCAAAGTAATTTTAACTTTATCTCCATTGTTTAAAAAACGAATTAAATTTTTTAATTTAATTCGATAATCGCTTTCGTCTGTTCCAGGTCTAAATTTTACTTCTTTAACATTAATAATTCTTTGTTTCTTTTTCTGTTTTTTAATTGATTTACTTTTCTGATATAAAAATTTTCCATAATTCATAATACGACATACTGGTGGTTCAGAATTTGGACTAATTTCTACTAAATCTACTCCTACTTCTTTTGCTTTATTTAAAGCTTCTTCTAAGGTAACAATACCAACTGGTTTTCCATAAAAATCAGTCAAACGTACTTTAGCAGCACGAATGCTATGATTTATACGATTTGGTTTCGTTATTTGTATTTTTTTTCCGCCTTTAATACTTTATTCCTCCAAATTATACAACTCTCTATTAGTAATTTCTTTTTTTAATTTTTCAACAAAATATTTTATATCAACAAGTGAAAAAACTTTTCCAAATATTGTTCTAAATGTTAATTTTTCATTTAAAACTTCTTTATCACCACAAATTACAGAGTATGGAACCTTTTGTAATACATGTTCTCGGATTTTAAAACCTACTTTTTCAGCCCGTATATCTAATTTAACTCGTATACCTAAAAAAATCCAACTATTAAATAACATTTCAACATATTTTATGTGATTCTTATTTACATTTATTAAAACTACTTGTACAGGAGCTAACCAAATTGGAAAATTTCCAGAATATTCTTCTATTAAAATTCCTATAAATCGTTCAATCGAACCTAGTATTGCTCTATGAATAATTATCGGCGATTTTTTTTTGTTATTTTTATCTATATAAAAAGCACCTAAATTAACAGGTAAATAAAAATCTAATTGTATAGTTGCACATTGCCAAATTCTTCCTAAACAATCTAATAAAGATAACTCAATTTTTGGTCCATAAAAAGCTCCTTCTCCATTTTGATATTCAAAAACTATATTGTTATCTTTTAACGCAATAGCTAAATCATTTTCAGCTTTATCCCATATTTTATCACTTCCAATTCTATTTTTTGGACGAGTAGCTAATTTTACAAAAATTTTTTTGAAACCAAATACTCTATATACATCATATATCATTTTAATACAATTGCTAATTTCTACTTGAATTTGATCCTTTCTACAAAAAATATGAGCGTCATCTTGTGTAAAATTTCTGATTCTCATTAATCCATGTAAAGAACCAGACGGCTCATTTCTATGACAACTGCCAAATTCTGCAATACGAATGGGAAGATCGCGATAAGAATTTAAAACATTATTAAAAATTTGAACGTGACCAGGACAATTCATTGGTTTCAGTCCATACTTATTGTTCTCTGAATATGTCATAAACATAAGATCTTTATAATTATCTAAATGTCCACTGTCTTTCCAAACTTTTTGATTCATAATCAATGGAGTTTGTACTTCTTGATAATGGTATTCTCTTAATTTTTCACGTATAAATTTTTTTAATTCTTGAAAAATAATCCAACCGTTATGATGCCAAAAAATCATACCTGGTGATTCTTCCTGAATATGATATAAATTTAATTTTCTAGAAATTTTTCTATGATCTCTCTTTTTAGATTGCACTATATTTTCTAAATAATTTTTTAATGTATCCAAAGTAGGCCATACTGTTCCATAAATCCTTTGCAAAATTTTATTTTCTTTTTTCCCTTCCCAATAAACACCAGAAAATTTTTGCAATTTTAAAAATTGACAAAAAGATACGTTCGGAAGTGAAACCCCAAATTGAAAATCAACATATTTTTGATGAAAACATAAACAGATAGTATTTTTGACATTAAAAATTTTTTTTAAAATCAATAATTTATATATTTCCGAACGATCTTCAAAAATCTTGTAAGCTTGCTTCCACATCACTTTTTTTATATAAATATCATAATTCCTTTTACAAATTTCTAACATACGCGTTTCTAATAGAATTAAATCTTTATCTTTAAATGAAAAATCTACATCTATATCGCAATAGAACCCAAATTCTGTAACAGAACCACTACAAATTTTAGAGTTAGGCCATAATTCTTTTGTAGCATATCCTAAAATACAAATACAAGTATTTCGAATACTATTTAAAAAATTTATATCATCATCATAAATAATTTTTATATCGGCATCATAATCTATAATAGCATTTTTACTTAAACTAACACCATTTACACAACAAAAACAAAACTTTTTTACTAAATTAGGTTCAATTTGTTTTACTAAGTCCAATACTGAAACAGCATGCTTATATATTAACTTCTGTCCATTAAACAATGTAATAATAGGCATTTCAAATCCTTAAATTCACTTATGTTATTTTATTTATCTTCATAAATAAAAAATACTATATGTAATACATTAACATAAAAGAAAATAAAAATTAAATACACATATATTATCAATATTTGAAAGTATAAATAAACTATAAAATCAATTAATCATAATACAAAAATATATTAGAAAGGATACCAGTGCAAACTGGTATCAAAAAAACTAAAACCTACTATTTACAGCATTTGATAATTTTTTAAGAATGCGTACACTATCACTCCATCCTAGGCAAGGGTCTGTTATTGATTTACCATAAATTAAAGGTTTGTTATTTATGACTTTTTGAGAACCTTCTTCTATGAAACTTTCAATCATAACGCCGAATATAGCAGTAGAACCATCCCTTATTTGTTTAGCTATAGAATCTCCTACATCACATTGCCGCCTATGTTGCTTTAAACAATTTCCATGACTAAAATCAATCATTAAATATTCTAATAAATTAAATTCTTGCAAATATCTAATAGTTAAATCTATATCTTTAGCATGATAATTTGGAGACTTTCCTCCACGCATAATAACATGTCCAAATGGATTTCCACTAGTATGATTTATAGTCATTTGTCCATGTTTATCAGGTGCTAAGAACAAATGTTTAACGCTTGCAGCACGAATAGCATCTATAGCAATTCTGATATTTCCATCAGTTCCATTTTTAAATCCTACTGGACAAGATAACGCAGACGCCATTTCTCTATGAATTTGACTTTCAGTAGTACGTGCTCCTATTGCACCCCAACTGATTAGATCAGCTATAAATTGACCAATTACTATATCTAAAAATTCAGTAGCCGCTGGAAGTCCCAATGAATTAATATCTAAAAGTAATTTTCTAGCAATTGATAAACCATGATTAACACGAAAACTTCCATTCAAATCAGGATCTGAAATTAATCCTTTCCATCCTATAACCGTGCGTGGTTTTTCAAAATAAGTTCGCATAACTATTTCAAGCCGAGAAGAATATTTTTTACGTAATTCATTTAATTTTTTTGCATATTCTACGGCAGCTAAGGGATCATGAACAGAACAAGGACCTATTACAACTAATAAACGTAAATCTACTCCTGTCATAATATTAGCTATATTTTTTCTAGCATTGATAACAGTATCCATAATATCAGAAGTTATAGGATAACGTTTTGCTAATTCAAATGGAGTAATTAATGGATCAATTCGTATTGTTCTTAATTCATCTGTTTTTTTCATATTTTTTCTCAAAATATACTTTTTATTATAAATTAAAATTACTAGAAATCTAAATTATAAATTTCAACAAATATACACCTTATAAAAACGTTTAAACCATATTTTATCAATAAAAATTATATTTAAATTGTCATAATAATCTTTATAAAAGATATCTTAACAATTATTCTATAAAATAAAATTTCTATTGCCTAGCAACGATTCATAAACATTAATTTTTTAAAAATTAATATATATGCATTATATAAAAAATTTTACATAATTTTTAAGTGAATATAATATTCTAAAAAAATATATAATATATAAAAATTATGTAAACAGTTGAAATACATAAAATAAACGACTAATTAAAAGAATTATTAATTTATATTCATAAAAAATAAAAGTTTAAAAAAATTATCAATTTTTCTTTTTAATCTCATTTCTTAACAAAAAATGTTTTATTGCTTCTTTTGAAAAAGAATTCGGAGCTGGAATTTCATTCATCCAAGAAGAAATAAGACGATACGATATGACTAATACCACTGGACCAATAAACAAGCCAATCATTCCAAATGCAATTAAACCGCCTATAATTCCAGATAATATCAATACAGTAGGAAAATCTGCTCCAATACGTATTAACATAGGACGCAGTATATGATCTAATATGTAAACTATACAACTCCAAATTAATAAAACAGTACCCCAGATAGTATTACTCTTCCAATATAACCATACAATAGCTGGAATTAAAACAGGTAACGGACCCAACTGAATTAAACAAAGAATAATTATCAATATCATTAATACTGAAGAATATGGAATACCAGAGATTGCTAAGCCTATTCCACCTAATATCCCTTGAACTAATGCAGTAACAACTACTCCTAACGCTACCGCTCTAACTGCTTGTCCTGCTAAAAAAACAACTGAATCTCCAGAATGAGAACCTAAACGTAAAGCAAAATGTCTAATAATGTTTCTCATTTTTTCGCCATTCCAATATAACAAAGAACTAAAAATCAACATTAAAATTAAATGTATAATAAACCTTCCAAAATGACCTACTTGAATTACAAAAAATTCAGTAGTTTTTCCCATATAAGGTTGAATTTTAGTAATTAATTCAGAACCACCTTCATTCAAAAGTTTTTGATAATTAAAAAATAATTTCGTTCCAATAATAGGAATATCTTGTAACCAATTGAAATCTGGAAATTTTAAATTATCTGAACTTAACCAACTGATCACTTCAGCACTATTATCGATTAAACTATTCACTAAACAAACAATTGGAATAATAAAAATTAACAATAAAATAACAATCATTGCAATAACAGCACATGCTCTACTTTTCCATAAAAAACACTGTAATTTTAAAAAAATAGGCCATGTTGCTATTACTACCATACTAGCCCAAGCAAACCCTAAAAAAAACGGCCGCATAATCCATAGACTTGAAAATATCATAATTACAATAAATATTAGAGAAAAAATAGCTTGAGGTAAATCCATACTTTCTCGCTTATTTCGCATATAAATATTATACCTTTACATTTCCTTAATCATTATATGTATCAATAAAATTTGATTAACTAATAAAATATCATAATTAGACGTATAAATAATAGTATTTAAAACTTCTAAATGCATGTCTATAAAATATATATTTTATATAACTCATGAAATATATACATATATATACAATAATGATAAAATATTAAATTTAATTTATAAAAAAATTATATATTGATTATTTTAATATTAATATTTAAAAAAAATACATAGCAATTATACTACTTAATTGCGCATATTTATATATAAGAAATTAATTTAAAAATATTTGTAAAAACATATTATTTTCTTTAAAATTATTAATTAAAAATAAATACAATAATATTTAATAAATTAATAAGGATAAATTATGAAAAAAAATCGTTATCTAACATTATTTCAACAAATAAAAACCGAAAAAAATGTAAAATGGATAAAAATAAGCTACGCAGCAGAACAACAAATTTACAAAATTATTAAAAAAGAAAAAAAAACAGGAATTAAACTAGGAATAAAAAAATCGGGCTGCGCGGGAGCAAAATATTATATGCAATTAATAGAAAAAATACACCCTTCTGACATTAGTTTTGTTTCTGAAAAAATATTAATTTTAATAAACTCAAAATATTTGTCAATGCTAGAAAAAATACAAATAGACTATATAAAAAAAGGAATAAATTATAACTTTCAATTTAAAAACCATAAAATTAAAAATTTTTGTGGATGTGGAGAAAGTTTTGATATAGAAAAATATGGATCATTCTTATAAAATATCAAAAATAAAATTGTAAAAAACTATTTAATCCAACATATTAAACAAAAAGTTTTCTTTCCTCTAGAAATTAAAGTATATTTTTTAAAAAAAATATCATTATTTGATAAAATATACATAACGTTTCTTTGTTTAATACGATTTATAGAAATAGAATTTGACAAAATCATATTCTTAGCCTGAGTTCGAGAAGTAGCTAAACAAGAATCAACCAAAACTTGTTGTAAATCCAAAATACGTGACATATTAATCGTAGGCACACCATCTTGTTTTAACTGAAGAAAATCAGATTCTTTCATTTTACATAAATCTCCATAAAATAAACATGATGATATACGTTTAGCAGCTTGTACTCCTTGTTTTCCGTGTACTATTTCTGTTATATAATCTGCTAAAAATAATTTAAATTTGTTTAATTCTATTTTTTCGCAGCGACATTCTATTTCATTTATATCTAATATATTAAGATTGGTAAAAAACTTTAAAAATTTGCATGTATCGCTATCAGATATATTTATCCAATATTGATAAAATACATAAGGACTAGTTTTTTTTCTATCTAACCATATAGTATTTTTTTCCGTTTTTCCAAATTTTATTCCGCTTCTTTGAGTTAATAAAGGAAGTGTTAAACCAAATGCTTCTTTTTTGTACAATTTATGAATTAAATCAATTCCAGATACAATATTACCCCATTGATCCGATCCTCCAAGTTGTAAAATAACATTATATTTTTTATATAAAACAGAAAAATCATAAGCTTGTAATAAATTATACGAAAATTCCGTAAATGAAATTCCTGTATCTATACGACTGATTCGTTTCTTAACTGCATCTCTAGTAATCATTTTATTTACAGAAAAATATTTTCCTATATTACATAAAAACTGTAATAAAGATACACTTTTAAACCATGTATAGTTATTTATTATTACCGCATTATTTTTTTTACAAAAAAAATCTAAAAATAAAGAAATTTGATTTGAAATATTTATTTTCCATTTTTCAACTAAATCTATTGAATTTAACTTTCTTTCAGACATTTTAAAACTAGGATCTCCTACTAAACTAGTAGCGTCTCCTATCAAAACAAAAGGTTGATTACCAACATTTTGAAATCGTTTGAGACAAAGTAAAGGCAAGATATGACCTACATGCAAACTTTCTGCAGTTACATCAAATCCACAATACAAAGAAATATTTTTTTTTAACATTATAGATATTAATTTACTCTCATTAGTAATTTGCGCTATCAAACTTCTTTTTTTAAGTTCATGAATTAAATTAATTTGATTCATAAAAATTCCTATATACTAAATGTAAAATACATATTAATTATTACCAACAATAATTGAATTACAAAAAAATAATTATTTTTCTAATTATTTACTGAAATACAAATAAAAAAATACGATTATATTATATACATAAAATTTCATCTCAACTTCTAAAAATTATAAAAAACTATAAAAATAAAATTCAAATATCTCTTACAATACATTAAAAAATTTTATTTTTAAATTGACATAAATAATTTATAAAACATTTTGAGCAGTTTGGAATTTTAGATTTACATATATAACGGCCATGTAACACAAACCAATTATGAAAATAAAATTTAAATTTTTCAGGAATTACAGAAAGTAATTTTTTTTCTGCATAAAAAACTCTTTTTTCTTTAATAAATCCAAGTCTATTACATACTCTCAAAACATGAGTATCTACTGCAATGACATTTTTTTTAAAAATACAATTTAAAATAACATTAGCTGTTTTTCGACCAACACCTGGCAATGATAGCAATTCAGTAATAGTATTAGGTACTTTTCCTCCATATTTATCAAGCAAAATATTACAAGTTTTAATAATATATATAGATTTTTTATTAAATAATCCTAAGTTTCTAATAATTTTTCTTAAATTATTTAATCCAATTAATAACATTGATTCAGGTGTATTAGCAAAATTATATAATTTCTTAGTAACTGTATTAACCATACGATCAGTAGATTGTGCTGATAAAATCACAGAAATCAAACATTCAAATTCTGAAGAAAATCTTAATTCTGTTTTTGGTGTAGGATTTTTTCGAGAAAAAATTGACAAAATTTCGCTAATTTGATTTTTTTTCAACATGCTTAATATTCTTTTGATATAATTTGTTTTTCAAATATATACTTCGAAAATTTGTAGAAATTTTTTTATCTATAAAATTTTTTCCAGCTAAAACAAATCCCAAAATCATAAAAGCTCCTGACGGATATATAAAAAATAATAAAACATGATCGATATCAATGACTTTTATATAAAGACTCTTAGACCATGCCCCTAGTAAATTTTCAATACCAAAAAATAAAGTTCCATTTCCAACAATTTCTCTAATAGATCCAATTAAAAACATAGCACAAGTAGCTCCTAACCCTATAAAAAATCCATCTAACAACGAAATCCATAAAGAACTATTAATAGCAATGAAATCAGCACGTCCACAAACCACACAATTAGTTATAATTAAAGGAATAAAAATTCCTAATGACTGATATAAACTCAATGAATATGCATGGATTAAAATATCACAACAACTTACAATTGCACTAATTATTAACATATAAATAGGAAGTCGAATATCCTTTGGAATCCAAAATCTAAGAACAGATACTATTACGTTTGTACAAACTAAAACAAATGTAGTAACTATACCTAATCCTAATGCATTAATAGAACTTGTAGTCACTGCTAAGATAGGACATAATCCTAATAATTGAACCAGCGACGAATTTTTTGTCCATAATCCATAACTTAAAATTTTAAAAAAACTATTCATAATGAAATTTACAATGTTTAAATGTTAAGTGTTTAAATTCTGTGTTTTCTACTAAATAAACAATACGTTTAATTGCATTAATTATTGATAATGGAGTAATAGTTGCTCCTGTAAATTGATCAATTTTCCCTCCATATTTCTTTAAAGAAAAATTAGGATCATTTTCCCCTAATACAGTCATACCCGAAAATTTAGTAATCCAATCAGAAATACGAATATCAATTTTATCACCTAATCCCGGAGTCTCATGATGTTCTAGTACACGTACACCTAAAATTTTTCTATTTAAAGTTAGAGATATAATCATATTTATGTTTCCTGAATATCCATCTGGAGCAACGGCCTCAAAAACAACCGCTATTAAATTATTTTGTTTTTTAATCATCCAAAATTTATGATTTCTTTCGTCTCCTAATAGCTTGTTTTTTATCGTATAACATAAAATATTTAAATTTTCAAAACGCAAATTAGGCAAAATTTCATTTAAAATTTTTTTTTGATAGTTATTTTTTTGAGAAATTATTCTAGATTTAGTCAATATATACACCAAAGCTACACTGCTAACTGCAATCATAGAAACAAAAACTAACTTAATTATAACTGAGAAATTTTTTTTTAACATAACTTTATTTACTTCCCATAAATACGCGTTCTAGTATAAAAATCTAATAAAGGAACAACAGAATTGGCAAGTAATATAGAAAATGATATAGCATCAGGATATCCACCAAAAACTCGAATGATCCAAATTAATGTTCCAATAACCAACCCGAATATTATACGTCCAATTTTGGTAATAGAAGTCGTAATTGGATCTGTTGAGATGAAAAAAGCTCCTATCATAGTATTTCCTAAAAATAATGGAATTAACGGAAATAATTTATTTTTCTCAAAAAATAAAAAATCAAGAGAATAACAAAAAAAAATCGAAAACAAAAAACCTAAAGAAATCCTCCAACAAATAATTTTTTTTGTTAACAAGAACAAACCTCCCACTAAAAAACTAATATTAATCAGTATCCAATGTCGATAAATTAAAATATTTTCAAAAAAAATAGAAAAATCAGTAAAATGAAATATTGAAATATTTCTGTTGTCTATTCTTATTTGTTCTAATGGAGTAGCTTGAGTTATAAAAAAAGATAAATTAAAAAATTGAGATAATGTTTCAAAATAATCTTTTAAATTAGTAAAAAAAATAATTGAAATTATATTTTTAATACTTAATGTATCAATTACATTTAAATTATTTTGAAAAGACCAATTAGTCATTATAGCAGGAAAAGATATTAATAATATGGCATATCCTGACATTGCAGGATTAAATATATTATTTCCTAAACCTCCATACAAATGTTTAGTAACTACTATAGAAAAAAAAGATCCTATAACTGAAATCCACCACGGAGAAAAAGCAGGAACACTAAGTCCTAATAAAATTCCAGATACAATTGCAGAATAATCAAAAATATTGATATATATGTTCTTCTTTCGTAATTTTAAAATAATAATTTCGAAAATAACCGATGTAATACTAGACAGAAATATTTGAATCAATACAGCAATTGTAAAATAATAACATTCCATTATGATTCCAGGAATCATAGCTAATACTACTAATAACATTATACTACTGGTATCCCTACATGCATAAATGTTACTAATTTTAATATTTTGATAATTCATGAATAATGTTCTAAAATTAATTTTTTAAAACCATATCATATATTATTTTAACAAAAATAATTATTTAATATTTCTTTTGAACTTAGCCCTACGGATAGATTCTTCAAGTGTTTTTTGTCTCGTATGTTCAACGTTTTTTACAAATATTTTATCTATATTTTTATTTTGAGTAAATTTTTTTTTAACACTTTTACTTAAAATATTACTAGAACATATAATATTTTCATTAATTGCACCTGAAGAATATAATCTAGATTGACGAGATATAAATAAATTTTTAAACTTTTTAGAGATATTTTTTTTAAATGTTCTTTCTTTTAATTTTAATTTTTCTTTCCTGAAATAAGTCAATAAAGGAATATTACTAGGGCAAACTTGCTCACAAATTCCACATTCAATACACTCATTAATATTGTATTCTTGAGATTTAAGATGATCAAAAGATTTACTATAAAAATACAATTGTTCTGGAAATAAAAACATTGGACAAGCACTAGAACACGCTGTACACCGAATACACGGACGTTCTAAATTATTATTAAAAGAAAACTCTGAATATAAAATACTATTACTAGTTTTTATAATAGAAAAGTTTAAATCATTAATTATGATACCAGTTATTGGACCACCTAAAATAAATTTATTTTTTTTAGCATCAATATTAAACTGTTTAAGTATATGATCAATAGGAGTTCCTATTCTAGTTAAAATATTCTTTTGAAATGACAGATTTACGTCAGAAATAGTAACTATTCTTTCAGTTAAAGGCTCCCCATTCAATACTGCCCTTTTTATTGCAAAAATAGTAGCAACATTAAATATAATTATCCCTAAATCAATTGCATGTTTTCCTAAAGGCACTTCCTTATCAAATAATATCTTAATTAATTGTTTACTGCTACCAGATGGGTACCGAGTCGTTATTTTCCGTATTTCAAAATCAGAAAAATATTCTATAATATTTTTCATTTTTTCATATGATATAATTTTATCACTTTCTATAGCAATTAGAACATTTTTTATTTTTAAAATCCATTTAATAATTTGACATCCTTTTATAATGTCATCAGAAAAATTTTTTATTAAACAATCATCTGAGGTAATATACGGTTCACTTTCAGCTGCATTAACTACTAAAGTATGTACCATTTTACACTTTAATGCATATTTTAATTTTTTAGAAGATAAAAATCCTGATCCACCTAATCCAACAATACCAGAATCATAAATTAACTGAATCAATGTATTATAACTGAGTTCTTTATAATTACATGTTGAAACACGATGAATCCACTTGTCACTTCCATCTGATTTTATATTTATTATTCCGAAATATTTATTTGAAATAAAATTAAATTTTTTCTTCGAAATACTAGCAATAATTCCCGATGTAGGAGAATGAATAGGAGCTATATCGTTTGATCCTACTGCTAACATTTGACCTCGTAAGACCATTTCTCCTGGACTAACTATAATTTTTTTTTGCAATAAAATTTGTCCATCTACTAATACACAAAATTTTTTTGGAATAATTAAATGATTTAGTTGAGAAGAAGATTTATTGGTTTTCATAGAAATAAAATCTATTCCTCCATAAAAATCATTTATCTTATTTAATAAAAACATTTTTTTTATACGTATAAAAAATATCTTAAAAAAACAAATAAAATTATTAACATATTTGTAAAGAAGTTTATTAAAAAAATTAAAAATAATTATCATATGATATCTTCTTTTCTTTAATACAGTTAGTGGGACATAAAGATATACATAAATCACATCCAGTACACATCATAGGTAAAACCGTGTGCATAAAATTATATGATCCAACCACGGCATCTACAGGACACACTAACCTGCATTTAGAACAACCCACACAATTATCTTCATCAATTACTACGATATGAGGTAATTTATTTTCAAAAAAATTTAATTTTTTATATTCTGAGTCATCATAATTCAATAAGTTCGCTATATTTAATACCACTTCACTCCCACCAGGAATACATTTATCTATATTTTCATTATCATTTTCAATTGCACTAGCATAGGCATAACATCCAGGATATTCACATTGCGCACATTGTGTTTGAGGTAACAATTCATCAATTTTTTCTACAATAGAATCAGAATTTGATTTATATTTCTTTAGTACATAACTCATTAAAAATCCTAAAAAAATACTTAAAATACTAAAAAACGATATAGCATGTATTAAAAAAAATATCATATTTTTACAAATCCACTAAAACCCATAAAAGAGATAGATAATAAACTAGCAGTAATTAATGCAATCGGATTACCTTGAAAAGGAAGAGGAACATCTGCTGAAGACAAACGTTCTCTTATATTAGAAAATATTGTTAAAACTAAAAAAAATCCTATAGAAGAACTAAGTCCATATAAAAAAGATTCTAAAAAATTAAAATTCATTTTTATACTTAACAAAGGAACTGCTAAGACTGAACAATTACTAGTAATAAGAGGCAAATATATTCCTAATAACTTATATAAAATAGGACTACTTTTTTTAATTACTATTTCAGAAATTTGTACACTAAAAGAAATAATAAACATATAAGTCATGATTCTTAAACACGTTAAATCTAATGGAATCAAAATATAAAAGTTTATTATCCATGATAACACGGAAGAAAAAGTTATGACGAAAATAGTTGCATATCCTAAACCATATGCAGAATTACATTTTTTAGAAGTTCCAATAAAAGGGCATAATCCTAAAAATTGAATTAAAACCAAATTATTAACTAACAAATTACTTAAAAAAAATAAAAAATAATTCACAATCAATACCTATATTTTACATTCTATTATAATTTTTTATTAACATTTTCACTTTCAAAAATATAAAATAAAATAATATATTATTATAAATCTTTCAACATTATCTTTTCTATACTGTCCACAATAAGTTTAGTAAAATAATCTATTTCTAGATTAACTGTATCACCAACTTTTTTAGTTCCAATAGTAGTATTAGATATTGTTTCTGGTATTAAAAAAACACAAAACATGTTTTTTTTAATATTTCCAATTGTCAAACTAATACCATCAATGCATATAAATCCTTTATAAAAAATATATTTCATAAAATTATAATCATAAAACTGAATCCATAGTTCTCTATTATAGTCAGAAACTACAATTTGAAATATTTTAGCAATGGTTAATATATGTCCAGAAACTAAATGTCCTCCAATTTCTTCACCTAATCTGACAGATCTTTCAACATTTATACGTTGTCCTTCATTTAAACATCCTAAATTTGTAATTCTTAAAGTTTCTTGTACAATGTCTAAACTAATTTCGCTATTTTGTATAGTTTTGATAGTTAAACAACAACCATTGCACGCTAAAGAAGAACCCAAAGTCAATGTTTGTACATCAATACTATGTAGTTTTATAATCCAATGAAGAAAATTTTTATATCTTTTTATTAAAATTATCGTTGCAGTATCTTGAATAATTCCAGTAAACATAAAAATCCTAATATAAAATATTAAAAAAATTATTATAGAATAAAATATATTACCTCTTATCTAAAAATACTTTCATAAATTACTTAAAATAAATAATTTGTAATTAAACTTAATATTTTATTTTTTAATATCAATTAAATTTAAAAATTAAGAATAAAAATATGTTGTTTAAAAATATTTTTAGTATTACATTATACAATTTTTCAAAAATTATAAATTTTATGCTCAGAATCTATAAAAAATATGATTTTACACTATAAAAGGTTATAGATGAAAAAATATTTAAAAGAAATAAAAATATTATTAAAAGTTACTATTCCAATTATGTTAGCTCAAATGTCACAAATGAGTATGGGATTCATAAATAGTATTATGATAAAATCTCTAAACCACTCTGATATAGCTGCTATATCTATTGGAACATCAATTTGGTATCCAATAATTTTATTTGGACACGGACTATTACTATCGATTATTCCAATTATTTCATATATGAATGGATCAGGAAAAATAAAAGAAATTTCAGAGCAAATTAAAAATGCATATTGGTTAGCTACGTTTATTTCTATAATAATTATGACTATTTTGTGGAATGTTCATTACATCATAAACTTAATAAGTAATATTAACCCCATCATAGAAAAAAAAATCACTAATTACATTAAAGTGTTACTATGGAGTACTCCAGGATATTTATATTTCCAAGTAATACAAAATAAATTTGAAGGATTTATAAAACCTAAACCTGCCATGATTGTAGGAATACTAGGCCTGTTACTAAATATAATAATTAGTTATTTATTAATTTATAAGAAACTTTCTTTATTCAAATCCCATAATATCGGATGTGCTTTATCAATAATTATTGTATATTGGTTTATGTTTATCATGATGAAAATAATTACTAAAAATAATATATTAAAACAAAAAAATTTTGCTTTTAAAAATACACAATATCTTCCAAATATAGAAATTATAAAAAATCTGTTTAAAATAGGATATCCTATTGCTTTATCATTATTTTTTGAAGTTGCACTATTCACATTAATAACGTTACTGATTGCATCTTTAGATATTACACAAATCATTGCGCACCAAATTGTTTTGAATATTAGTTCATTTATTTTTATTATTCCTCTTTCAATAGGAACTGCAACTAGTATTCGGATAGGATTTTATTTAGGACGAAAAAATTTTAAAAAAATTTCTACTATTATAATATCAGCACAAATTTTAGGGTTTGTCCTATCTACAATAATATCAATTTCCATTATATTTTTTTGCAAAAATATAATAAATTTATACACTATAGAAAATAATATTATTAACTATACAAAAGAAATAATATTAATTTCTGCAGCATATCAAATCTTTGATTTCTTCCAAATAATAGGCAATGGTATTTTAAGGAGTTATAAAGATACACGTATGATTTTTATCATCACTTTCATATCCTATTGGATATTGGGTTTTCCTATAGGCTATATTTTAGCATTAACCAATATTATCACTCCAAAAATGGGAGCAATTGGATTTTGGATAGGTATATTTTTTGCATTAATATCATCATCTTTAATGACTTTATTTAGAATAATATCATTACATAAAAATCTAAAAAAGATATAAAATTAATTTTTCAAACATATATTTTTATTGCAAAATAAAATTTCTAATTATAATATATATGTCAAAGTATATTATTTTTCATTGTGTCCGTAACTCAGTCGGAAAGAGTACTACTATGACAAGGTAGAAGCCAGTGGTTCAATTCCACTCGGACACATAAATATTTCAAACTATAACTGAATTTTCAATATAATATTATAAAATGTAACTTTATTTTATTTATGATTACAAAAAATATAAAAAGAATGAAAAATTTTAATTTTTTATTGGCGTATAGTGGCGGAATAGATTCTACTTTTCTCTTTCATAAACTTTTAAAAATAAAAAAAAATAAACCTACATTTAATTTTCGTGCAATTCATATCAATCACCAACTTAATGAAAATTCAAATATATGGAGTAAACATTGTAAACAAACATGTAAAACATATAATATTCCTATAATAATTAAAAAAATTACGCTAAATACAAAAAAAACAGGACTAGAAGAAGCTGCTAGAATACAACGTTATAAAGCAATATACGATGAAGTATTACCTGAAGAAATTATTTTAACAGCACATAATCTCAATGATCAATGCG
The DNA here is from genome assembly GCA_039829995.1 of Buchnera aphidicola (Nurudea yanoniella). Classification (NCBI taxonomy): domain Bacteria; kingdom Pseudomonadati; phylum Pseudomonadota; class Gammaproteobacteria; order Enterobacterales; family Erwiniaceae; genus Buchnera; species Buchnera aphidicola. The sequence goes on along the minus strand of CP140036.1, from coordinate 110,219 downwards.
AAACATTTTTCTTATCTTTAAAACGAGGTAGCGGAATTTCTGGGTTAAGTGGAATATCCTATAAAAGTAAATTATTTAATAAAAATACTATTATGAGACCACTTTTAAATACTACTCGATTTGATATAGAATATTGGATGATAAAAAATAATATACCTTGGATAGAAGACACAAGCAATTATGATACATCTTATGATAGAAATTTCTTACGTCACACCATACTACCATTACTAACTAAAAGGTGGACAAACTTCACAAAAAAATGTGCAAAAAGTATACTCATACTAAAAAAAGAAAAAAAATTTTTAGATACAACTATAAATAAAATACTTAAACAAAACCTGATATCTAATTCTATTTTAAACATTAAAATATTTAAAATTATTCCATCAGAATTAAGACACATCTTGCTAAGAACATGGATTAAAAATAATAATTTTGTTATTCCTTCACATAAAGCTATAACAAATATCTATTATGAAATAATTTTATCAAAAAAAGATTCTAAAGCAAAAATAAAAATAAAAAATTATGAAATAAAAAGATATAAACACAATTTATATATATCAAATTCTATTCCTTGTATAAAACAACTAATTTTAATGTGGTACTATCCTTTTGAAAATTTAAAATTACCTAATAATTTAGGGTATATCATTCAAAATCAATATGGAACAATGCTTCCTTATCCAAAAAAAAGTGAATTAGTAAATATACGTTTTCAAATCTCAGGAAAATTCGTTACTAAAAAAAATAAAAAAAGAACATCAATTAAAAAAATATGGAAAGAAAATAATATTGCTCCATGGCATAGAAATAATATTCCTTTATTATTTTATAATAATACATTTATTAGTGCATTAGGAATATTCACTATTCATGATAAAAATTATATTCCTTCTAATAATATATGGTATCTGTCGTGGACTAGTAAAATAAGAAAAAATTAATATATAATATTAATAATTTTTAAAAACATTGAAAGAAATAATTTAAAATTAAGAATTTTCCATTTTTTTTGACAAAAATTTTGTTTGAACTTTTTTTATTCTTGTACAAAAAGTACTAAATACAGAAATTTTACGATTTAAAAGAGGATTACAAATATCATTCCAAATTAACTCAATTTTTAAAAAAGATTCAGCTTTTTTTGCTAAATTAGGAATTATTGGTTTAAGCCATGTCATTATTATTTTAAATAAATTTATTCCCGTAGTACATACATTGTGCAGATCTTTAAATTTTTTAATGTCTTTAATCATTACCCATGGTTTTTTTTTATCTATATAACTATTAGCCATATCTGAAAATTGCATAATTAAAGAAATAGCTAAACTAAAATCATTTCTTTCTAAAAAATATTCTATTCGTTCTGTTCCGCTTACAAATGTATTATATAAAATTATATTATCAATATCATTCGATAAGTAACAATTAAAATGATTAGATAAAAAACTTGCAATTCTTGATGCTAAATTAACTATGTTATTAACAATATCAGAATTAAACTTATTTAAAAAACTATCGCTATTTATTTCAATATCTTTGATTGTTTTTGAAATTTTAGTAGCATAATAATATCTTAAACTATCTGAATCTAAATTTTTTAACCAACGATTTGCAGTAATTACTAATCCTTTAGACTTAGAAATTTTCAATCCATTTATAGTTACATGCCCATGAACAAAAATCTTAGTAGGTTTACGAAAATTACTGCCTTCTAATATTGCTGGCCAAAACAAACTATGAAAATATATAATATCTTTACCTATAAAATGATATAACTCAGTATCTGAATTTTCTTTCCAAAATTCATTAAAAACTAAATCAATATTTTTTTTACACAAATTTTTAAACGTACTAATATATCCAATAGAAGCATCTAACCAAACATAAAAATATTTATTCAGAAATCCAGGAATATTGAATCCAAAATAAGGACCATCTCTTGAAATATCCCATTCTTTTAACCCAGTATTAAACCATTCCATTATTTTGTTAACTACAGATTTTTCCAAAATTCCAGAATGAATCCACGATTTTAAAAAAGAACTAAAATAAGGTAAATCAAAAAAAAAGTGCAATGAATCTTTTAATATAGGTTTCGTTCCAGATAAAACAGATATAGGATTAATTAAATCCAAAGAAGAATATGTACTTCCACATTTTTCACAATGATCACCATATTGTTCTATAGCTAAACAAAAAGGACAAGAACCTTTTACGAAACGATCTGGTAAAAATATATTTTTTGAAAAATCAAAAAGCTGGGATATAACCCTTTTTTTTATTAATCCTTTATTTCTTAAGCGATAATATATTTTTTTTAAAAAAAACAAATTTTCTTGACTATGTGTGGAGTAGTAATTATCATATTTTATATTAAATTTTGAAAAATCTTTAATATGTTCAGTTTTAACAGATGATATTAAATGTTCAGGTGTGATACCAAGTTGATTTGATTTTAACATAATTGGAGTGCCATGTGCATCATCTGCACAAATAAACCATACTTCATTGCCTTTCATTCGTTTAAAACGAACCCAAATATCCGCTTGAATATGTTCTAACATATGTCCAATATGAATTGGACCATTAGCATACGGAAATGCACAAGTTACTAAAATTTTTTTTTTATCATAATAATGATTATCTTAAGTTAATGTTTTATTAAATACATTTTAATTATATAACAAAATATGTTTAATATAAAAATATAAAAATTATTAAATTTTTACTAAAATATTATTTAGAAATTAAAAAATATTCATTAAAATATGTTTTTTAAACATATATTCATAAAATACATAAAACATATTAAAAAATTCAGAAAAAATCTTAAATTCTTATTTAATCTTTATATATTTTACTTAATGTTACTCCATTTTGATCAAAATATTTCGCATCTTTTCTGACATTATATGGTCTTAGTGATGGACTAGATAATATTTCAAAACTAATCGCTGCTATTAACATACCTGGACACAATGACAATATCATATTTCCAGAGTTAAAACATTCTAATACAATATTCCCACGCCAACCTGGATCTATACGATGTGAAGTAGCATGAACCATTAATCCAAGACGTGCTAAAGAAGAACGGCCATCAATCCATCCTACTAAATTATTTGGAATAATAACTTTCTCAAAAGTAACTGCTAATGCTAACGAACGAGGATATAAAAAAAACTTTTCATTTTTAGATACAATTTTCTTTTTATTCATAATTTTTTTCAAAATAAAAGAAATTTCACTCTTTGATTTACTGAAATCAACATATTTCTTTTTTTTTTACAAAAAGTATAAAATTGATTTCCTAAACGAATATCAACTGTCACTCCATTAATAAATTTTTTACATGGAGTAGGTATAATAATTAATTTTTTTTTCTTTATAAAATATTCAATGTCTCTATCACTTAATCTCATTTAACTCAACCTATAGAAATTTTAATTATACAATTTTAATAAAATGTTAAAAATAATAAATATTAAAATATACAAATAAATTATTTTAATACATTCAAATATATGTTTAATAATAATATAAATTTATACTGTTTATATTTAATATATAATATCAAAAAATTAATTTAAATTATTCAAAAATATTTAAAATACTTTATAAAAATATATAAAAAATAATTTAAAAAAACTACAACTCACTATCATCTTTTATCCAATTAGTATGAAAAAATTCAGAACTATCAATACGCTTATAAGTATGTGCTCCAAAATAATCTCGTTGAGCTTGAATTAAATTTGCAGGTAAAATAGATGATCTATAACAATCAAAATATGTAACTGCAGAAGATAATGCAGGTATTGGAATTCCACATTTAATTGCAATAGAAACAATATATCTAAGCGAATTTTGATAATCATTAGCAATATTTTTAAAATAAGAATTTAATAGTAAATTAACAATAAATTTGTCTTCTAAATATGCTCGATTAATATATTTTAAAAATTTTGCACGAATAATACATCCGGACTGAAATATTCTAGCTATTTCTGAACATTCTAAATTCCAATTATATCTCTTGGAAGCGCTATTTAATTGCGAAAATCCCTGAGAATAAGATATAATCTTTCCTAAATAGAGAGCTCTTCTAATATGTTCAATCAAATCAGATTTGTTATATTTTTTAAAATTACAAATCTTAGGTCCTAATAAAACTTTAGAAGCTAACAAACGTTGAGATTTTAACGATGAAAGATAACGGAAAAACACTGATTCAGTAATTAAAGTTAAAGGTTCATTCAAAGTTAATGCACTTTGAATCGACCACATTCCTGTCCCTTTATTGCAGGCCTCATCTAATATATAATCTAATATATAATTATTATTACTATCTTTTTTAATTAAAATATCTTTTGTAATTGATATCAAATAACTATTTAATTCACCTTGATTCCACTTTGAAAATATATTTGATAATTCTTCATTACTTATATTCAATAAATTTTTAATTAAAAAATAAGATTCTGCTATTAATTGCATATCGCCATATTCAATTCCATTGTGAACCATTTTAACGTAATGACCCGATCCGTCCAAACCAATGTAACTAACGCATGGTTTTCCTTCAAACTTAGCTGAAATTTTTTCTAATAAAGGAGAAATATAGTTATAAACTTGTTTATTTCCTCCTGGCATAATTGCTGGACCATGCAATGCACCATATTCGCCACCTGAAATACCTGCTCCTATTAAATGAAATCCATATTGTAATAATTCATAATTTCTACGAATAGTATCCTTATAAAAAGTATTTCCTCCATCAAAAATAATATCGCCTTTACTTAAATATTTTTTTAATGCAGCAATTATCGAATCAGTTGCAATGCCTGATTTAATCATTAAAAAAATGCATCGAGGCTTCTCAAGAGAAAGAACTAATTCCTTAATCGAAAAACAAGGAAATATATTTTTTTCGAAATTATTTAAAACAAAATCTTTAGTAACTTCAGAAGATCTATTAAATACCGAAACAGTATATCCATTTCTTGCAATATTCAAAGCTAAATTACGACCCATAATTGCCATTCCAAAAACACCTACCTGTTTTTTTTTCACCATTTTAAATCCCACACTGAATATATTAACATATATAAAGAAATGACAAATTATCGTATATAAAAAAATATATTTACATATTGACAAATTATATATTTTCCTTTACGTCACATCGATAATTTCTTCTTTTTTTTAAATTAATAATAATTGAACGAAAATCTAAATTACAATGATGTAACAATACTAATAAATGATAAATTAAATCAGTGGCTTCATTAACTAAATCTATCTTATTTTTTGTAATAGCTGCAATTACTGTTTCTGCTGCTTCCTCAGCTACTTTTTGAGATATTCTATTAATCCCCATATTGTGTAAACGAGAAGTATAAGAATCATTCGAAAAATTTAATCGTTTATTTTTTAATACGTTTTCTAAAGTATAAAAAAAAGTTAAATCTGGAATCGGAGACTTAAAACAACTCGTATTATTTAAATGACATGTATTTCCTTTAGGATATGCTAAAATTAACAACGCGTCTTGATCACAATCAAGAATTATATGTTTTACTTGCAAATAATTTCCAGACTTTTCTCCTTTTGTCCAAAGTCTCTGTTTTGTACGCGAATAAAAAGTAACATAAAAATTTTTTTTTGTTGTCAAAAAAGCCTCTTGATTCATAATTCCATGCATTAATACTTCACCAGAAATATTATGTTGTACTATAACAGGAACCATCCCATGAACTTTTTTCCAATTAATATCATAAAGATCTATATTTTTTAACATAATCTAATTTCTATACCTTTGCGAATTAAATAATCTTTCAATACTCTTATATTAATTTTATTTTCATGAAATACAGAAGCAGCTAATGCACCATCAACTTTAGATTTAGAAAATACATCATAAAAATGTTCTAATTTTCCTGCACCACCAGAAGCAATTAATGGAACAGAACATATATTTCTTATTATTTTAAGTTGTTGTAAATCATATCCGTTACACATTCCATCTTCATTCATAACGTTTAAAACAATTTCTCCTGCTCCTAATTCTTGAACTTCTTGAATCCAATCATAAGTACTCCATTTCGTTTGGACCGTTTTTTCTTGATCGCCAGTATATTGACACACTCTATAACAATTATTTCTTTCATTGAATAAAGAATCTACTCCAACAACTACGCACTGCTTCCCAAAATTTTTTGAAATCTGATATATTAAGTTAGGATCAGATAATGCTGGAGAATTAATAGAAATTTTATCTGCACCATAAGATAAAATATTTTCAACATCATAAATGTTTTTAATTCCTCCTGCTACACAAAAGGGGATATCTATAATTTCTGCTATTTTCATGATCCACTTTTTATCTACTGTCTTATTTTTTGGAGAAGCTTCGATATCATAAAATACTAATTCATCAGCTCCTTGCTCGGTATAATGTTTTGCTAATTTAATTATATCTCCTACAATTCTATGACTTTTAAATCGTACACCTTTTACTACGAATCCCGACATAACATCCAAACATGGAATTATCCGTTTTGCCAACATTTAATTGCCTCTGCTAAATCAATTTTTTTTTCTAACAAAGCACGACCTATAATGACGCTTTTTACTCCAGATTTTCTAAGTAATATAATATCATTTAAAGACCCAATTCCACCAGAAGCTTGAAAATAAATATCTTTAAAAGATTTCGAAAGATCTGCATATAAATCAATATTAGGACCTAAAAGTGTTCCATCACGCGATGTATCTGTACATAACACATGTTTTAAACCTGAACAAAAAAACTTATCTATCAATTCTTCTATACTTATCCCTGAAGTTTTTTTCCATGCATTAATTATTATTTCTCTAGTATTATCGATAATTCTTACATCTAAAGCTAATACAATACGCTCTCCACCATATTTTTTCAGCCAAAAGCGCACTTTCTCAGGAGCGTATACTGCTGAAGATCCAATTACTACTCTCTTTACACCTAAAGAAAATAAAATTTTTAAATCCTCGCTATTTCTGATTCCTCCTCCTACTTGTAAATTAACCTTAGAATAAGATAAAATATCTTTAATAACATTAATTTGTTTTTTTTTAGGATCTGAAGCGCCATCAAGATCTACTAGATGTATAAAATTCGCTCCTTTCAAATGATGATTTGAAAAAATATCATATATTTTATCTTTATAAGTAGTTTTACGATGGTATTTTCCTTGATACAATCTCACAATAGTTCCATTAATTATATCTATAGATGGTATAATCAACTTTTAATCTCCAAAAAATTTTTTAATAATTGTAAGCCTATTTTCCCAGATTTTTCAGGATGAAATTGTACACCAAAAAAATTATTTTTTTGTATAGAAGCACTAAAATAAGTATTATATAATGTTTGCGTTGTAGTATATTTATTTAAAAAAAATGCATAACTATGCAAAAAATAAAATTTAGAATTATTCGGAATATCTTCAAACAATATATTTTTTTTACATATTTCTACATTATTCCAACCATTATGAGGAATTGGAAAACAATCAGAACTTAAAAGACGTACAGAAGAGTTAAAGATACCTAACATATTTATACCGTTTGATTCTTCACTAAAATTAGCTAATAATTGCATTCCTAAACAAATTCCTAATAATGGTTTTTGAAATGTTTTAATACAATCTAATAAATCTAATTTTTTTAATGTTTTCATTACCGAAAAAGCTGTTCCTACACCAGGTAATACTAATTTATCAGAACGTAATATTGCTTGTTTTGAAGTACTAATCACTGGGTTATATCCTAATCTTCTAATAGCATATCTTATAGAAGATAAATTAGAACATCCAGTATTAACTATAACAATATACATTATAATAATCCTTTAGAACTAGGAAGTTCCTTTCCGTTAATATGAATAGCTTGTCTTAATGTTCTTCCGAATGCTTTAAATAAACTCTCAGCACGATGATGATCATTATCTCCCGTACTTTTTAAATGTAAAGTAACTTTCATAGAAAAAACTAAAGATCTAAAAAAATGTTCTATCATTTCTGTACTAATATCTCCTACATATTGAAATTTAAAACAAGATTCAAATTTTAAAAAAGGACGACCAGAAATATCTAATAAACAATATCCAATACTTTCATCCATCGGTAAAACAAATCCAAATCTATTAAGTCCTTTTTTTTGACCTAATGCTTGATTTAATGCTTTTCCTAAAACAATTCCTACATCTTCAATAGTATGATGATCATCTACATTAATATCACCTTCAGATACTATTCTGACTGTAATATTGCTATGAATAGCAATCTGTTCTAACATATGATTAAAAAAACTCAACTTAGTATCAATTAAATTACTTCCTTTTTGATCTAACCATACTTCTATTTCAATTTTTGTTTCTTTTGTTTTCCGTATAATGTGTGCATATCTATTTTTTTTCATCAATTGAATTTTTATTGTATCCCACGTACATCCATTTTTCCCATAATGTAATCCTGTAAGCCCTATATTTTTTGCAAATACCATATCCGAATCACGATCACCAATAACATAGCTTTTACTTTTATTTAACTTATTACTATGTAACCAATTTTTTACTAATCCTGTTTTAGGTTTTCGACAATGACAATTATGCTTTTCTTCATGCGGACAAATTAAAATATCTTCAAATACTATGCCTTGAGAAAAAAAAACATTTATCATAAAATTATGAGGAACAAAAAAATTAGAAAAAGGAAATTTTTTAGAACCCAATCCATCTTGATTAGTAATCATAATAAAAATATAACCAAACTTTTTAAGTTCAAATAAAGATGAAATAACATGTTTTTCAAAAACTAACTTATTCATATTATCTACTTGAAAATTAATCACAGGTTCGGAAATTAAAGTTCCATCACGATCAATAAACAAAACTTTTTTATTTTTCATATTATTTCTTTACCTAACATTCAAATCATTAAATTTTTTAATAACACGAATAACTTCTAGACATTCTTTTTGAGTTCCTATAGATATTCTTAAACAATTTTTTAAATTGAATTTATCATTTTGGTCTCTAACAACAATTCCTGAATTTAATAATATTTCAAATATATTTTTAGAATTATAAAAACGAATTAAAACATAATTAGTAACACTATTAAATACATGATCTATACAATTTTTCATAGAACTTAATTTATTTATAAACCAAGACCGATTTGAATTTAAACAGATAACTTTTTTTTTCATTTCATTAACATGCTTTTCATTCAAAAAATGGATAGCTATATTTGTTGCAGGAATAGAAATAGGATAAGGATTTATAACTTTTAATAAAAAATGTATAATACCAGAATTAGCTATCGTAAAACCACATCTTAATCCAGCTAAAGAAAATGATTTCGACAAAGTCCTAAGTATTACTAAATTAGGATATATTTTAATTAAACTTATTAAACTATCTACTAAAGAAAATTCAATATATGCTTCATCAACTACTACTAGCGCCTTTCCTATAGTTTTTCTTAACAAAACAATAATATCTTCAACATTAATCAAATTTCCAGTAGGATTATTAGGGCGGCATATATAAATTAACTTAAAATTTCCAATACATGTTATTAAATTATCCATATCTAATTGCCAAGAAAAATTTAATAATGGAATTGGATAACTTTCAACACCAACTATTTTTGCACTAATATTATACATATCATAGGTAGGAGGACAAAAAATAATTTTATCAAATCTGGGCTCACAAAATGTCTTTATTAATAATTCAATAGATTCATCTGCACCACGCGTTATCAATACATTTTTTTTACTCACTCCTGCATACGAAGAATAGTATGATAACAACTTTTTTGGTTGGCACTCTGGATAACGATTTAAAGATATATTACCTAATTGAAAATCACTAGACATTGGAAACTCATTTGCATTAAGCCATATATTACCTTTTCCTCCAATTCTTCTAGCAGATTGATAAGGTATTAATTCTAATATATTTTTACGAACTAAATTTTCAATATTCATAATTATAATTTATCCAAAGATAACCTAATCTTAACTGAATTTCTATGAGCATCTAATTTTTCTACTGTAGACAAAGATATAACAGTGGAAGAAATATCTTGTAATCCTTGCTTATTTAACTTCTGTATGGAGATTCTCTTTTGAAAATCTATTAAACTAAGACCAGAACAAACATTAGAACTACCATAAGTAGGTAAAACGTGATTCGTTCCAGTTGCATAATCTCCTACAGCTACAGGAGACCAACTACCTAAAAATATAGAACCAGCATTTATAATATATTTTAAAAAATTTTGTGAATTTTTACATTGAATCATTAAATGTTCAGGAGCATATAAATTAGATACTTCAAAGCACTGATGTAAATCTTTTGTTATAATAATTTTACTATTTTTTAATGCTTTCACAATAATTTCATATCTTGATAAAGATTTGATTTGTTTTCTAATTGCATTCAATACTTTTTGAGCTAATTCTTCATTATAAGTGACTAATAAGACTTGGGAAAAATTATCATGTTCTGCTTGAGATAATAAATCAGACGCAATAAAATCACAATTAGCTTGATCATCTGCAATAATTAATACTTCAGATGGACCAGCTAACATGTCAATACTTACATTATAAAACATTTTACTAATTTGATTTTTAGCTTCTGTAACATATGCATTACCTGGACCAAATATTTTATCAACCTTTGATATAGTTTCAGTGCCACAACCTAAAGCTGCAATTGCCTGAGCTCCACCAATTTGAAATATTTCTTGAATACCGCAAAGTTTACTCACATATAATATTTCATTTGTAATAAAAGGAGGAGAACAAAGTACTATTCTTTTACATCCAGAAATACTAGCTGGTATTGCTAACATTAATACTGTAGAAACAAGAGGAGCAGAACCACCCGGAACATATAATCCTACTGACTCAATCGGACGTATTATATGTTGGCAAATAATATTTTTATTAATTTTTAAATTAATATTTTTTATATTTTGTAAAATATGAAACTTCTTAATATTTTTAAAAGCTACTTTTATAGCCTTTTTTACTTTTTTTGAAATATATAATTCAGAATTAATTATATTTTTTTTGCTAACTTTAATTTTATTTAAATTTATCTTGTCAAAAATATTTGTATAATTATACAGTGCTTGATCTCCTAAATTCTGTACATCAAAAATAATCTTTTGGACCTGGTCTTTTATGAAATTATGATTATTTAATACAGGTCGAGATAATATTTTTTTTTTATCTTCAACATCATAATTATTCCAATTAAAAATTTCTAAATCATTCCACATTCAATTACTCCATCATTTTTTCAATTGGAAGTACTAAAATAGAACTAGCTCCCAATAGTTTTAATTTTTCCATAGTTTCCCAAAATAAGGTTTCACTACTAACCATATGCATAGCTACTCGAGTATCATCTCCAGCCAATTTTAGTATAGTAGGACGTTCAGCACCATGTAATAAATTAACAACCTCTTTTAACTTTCCTATAGGCGCATGTAACATAATATATTTTGATTCTCGAGCTTTAATAACACCTTGAATACGAGTCATTAAAGTATTAATTACTTTTTGTTTTTCCAAAGAAATATTTCCTGTTTTACAAATTAAACAAGCTTTAGAACGAAATATAACCTGTACTTCGCGTAATCCATTTGCTTCCAATGTAGCTCCAGTAGATACTAAATCACAAATAGCATCAGATAATCCTGCACGAGGAGCAACTTCTACTGATCCATTTAACATACATGATCTAAATGTAAGATTATTTTCGTCAAAATATTTTTTTAATAAATGTGGATAAGACGTTGCTATTCTTGAATTATTTAAACAAGAAATATCTATATATTTTCTATTAATAGGTATAGCTAAAGATAATCTACAAGTTCCAAAATCTAAACGTCTTAATTTTATATAATCGATACTATCTAATCTTAATTTTCGACTTAATACCTCTTCTTCTAAAACATTTTCTCCAACAATTCCTATATCTACAACACCATCCATAACTAACCCAGGAATATCATCATCACGTACACACATAACATCTATTGGCATATTTTCAGAAAAAGCAATTAATTTTTGTTTATATAGATTTATCTTAATACCACAACGAGCTAGCAAATCTTTAGAATCATTACTTAATCTTCCAGTTTTTTGCATTACTATACGCAATCGATGATTATGAATCATATTTAATCCTTGCATGAATTTATAATATAATTTTATATTTTAAATATATAAATTTATTCCTATAATTCATTTTAAAATTTTCTAAAAATTATTTTAAATATAATTTATATATATTCCAAAAAAAAATAAAAAACCTTCTTAAAACAACTGATTTTAAATATTTATCGTTTAAAAATTTAAAATATAAAAACACTGATTACTTTGAAATTTTAATTCTAAAAATATTTTTTATAAAATATAAAATTATTAAGATTATATATTTTTAAATATGTGATAAATATAAAACATTGTACATTACTCAATATTACAATAATAATATTTACAAAATAAATTCAAAAAGATAACTATAATATATAGTCTCAAAACTAATTTTTAAACACAACATTTTTAAGATATATAATTAAAAAACAAACTATTAATTTTATAACATTAAAAGTATAATCTTATTTCTACAATTGTTGAATTCTGAACATAATGCACACATATTTCAAACATATCTATATTGAATAAAATTAAATACAAGAAAAACATACACATTCTTGAGATATGTTTTATAATTTTGTTAAATTATATTAAACAGTTGTATTATTTTATATTTAAATAATAATTTTAAAATTATATCTAAGTAAAATACAGTATTTTTTTGCAATATTAATTTATATTAATATCAATTAAAATAAGAATGGCTGCACTATTACCGAACGTTTTGGGTGCTTTGTGAAAAGCAATTATACTAGGATGTTTAGATAACCATAACGGAATTTGCTTCTTTAAAATGTTTTTTCCATGTCCATGAATTACATTAGCACAAAAAAATTTTTCTTTATAACAAATATAAATCAGTTCTCCTAGTTTTCTTTTAGCTTGATTTTGCGTTAAACCATGTAAATCTAAAACAATTTCTGGAACATATACTCCCAACCTAAGTTTATTTAGCTCATCAAAATAACTATTACTTCTTATGTAATAAATAGGATCTGTATTCAATAAAATTGTTGATTTGTTACAAGAAAAATAATGACAATGAGCGTCTTGCTCACAAATATTTTTTTTTAAAATTACATTTTTCTTTATCTTATAACGTCGTGAATGAAATAGAGTATCTTGTCTAATTTTTTTCACTCCATGTATACTTTTATAAAATAAAGATAAATCTTTAGGACATAATAAATTATCTTTACTCATTTTTATTAGTTACCATTACATATTAATATTTTAATATTAATTTTGATCATTTTACAAAAAAATTAGTAAATAAAATTAAAAAATTACTTTCGCAAAATTTTTAACAATTAAAACCATCTTTGAAAGATATGACATTATTTCAAACTCTTAAAAATATTACATTATTTCAAATATAATTTATACTATTTATTAAATATAAAAATACAATTTTAAACATAAAATATTTATAACTATACTTAATTATATTAAAAATAAAATCTCTCTTAAAATTGATATATTTCCTATAAACGTTTAAACTAAAATTGAAAAATTATAATAATTCAAAATTCATTTAAATAAAAACTATTAAATTATATCTCAAAAGACAAAGAGGAAACGCGAAATGGCTGGAAATACCATAGGAAAACTTTTCCGAGTAACAACATTTGGAGAATCTCATGGAATATCAATAGGATGCATAATTGATGGAATGCCTCCGGGAATGACAATTTCAGAACTTGATATCCAAAAAGAACTAAATAGAAGACGTCCAGGACAATCAAAATATACAACGCAAAGATCTGAACCAGATCGTATTATAATATTATCTGGAGTTTTTAAAGGCATGACAACAGGAACGAGTATTGGTTTGATAATACACAATGTTGATCAAAGACCACATGATTACAAAGACATACAACATTTATTCCGTCCTGGTCATGCTGATTATACGTATCAAAAAAAATATGGAATTAGAGATCCTCGGGGGGGAGGCAGATCATCTGCTCGTGAAACAGCTATGCGAGTTGCTGCTGGTGCTATAGCAAAAAAATATCTATTTACATATTACGGAATTCAAATTAGAGGATACTTAGAACAAATAGGAAATATTATTTGTGATTTAAAATCATGGGATGAAGTCGAAAAAAATCCATTTTTTTGTCCAGATACTACAAAAATTGAAAAAATAGATCAACTAATAAGAAATCTCAAAAAAGAAGGAGATTCTATTGGAGCAAAAGTTACAATCATATCTGAAAAAGTTCCATTAGGATTAGGAGAACCTGTTTTTGATCGATTAGATGCTGAATTAGCTCACGGATTAATGAGCATTAATGCTGTAAAAGGTGTTGAAATTGGAGAAGGATTTTCAGTTATTAATAAGAAAGGAAGCCAACATCGCGACGAAATGAATAAAAATGGATTTTTAAGCAATAATTCTGGAGGTATATTAGGGGGGATTAGCAATGGGCAAAATATTATAACAAAAATAGCTTTAAAACCAACATCGAGCATAAAAAAAATAGGACAAACTATCGATGAAAATAGAAAAGAAAATAAAATTACTATAAAAGGACGTCACGACCCTTGCGTAGGATTAAGATCCATTCCAATAGCAGAATCAATGGTAGCTATAACAATTATGGATCATATATTACGATATCGCGCACAATGCAAAACAATATGAAAATATAAATGTGATTTTATTTAAAAATTTTTACAAAAATTTTTAAAAAATATCTGTAAATTCATATAAAAATAACTATTTAATATATTTTAATTTAAGTTAACTTTATAAAAAATTATTGTATAATTTGAAAAATTAATTATAACTGAAACATAAAAATTTTTAAATATATATAAAATATATTATTGTTACTATGAAAACAAAAAAATTTTTCTTCTTAAATCATAAAATTCATATATATATTCAAAATTATGCTTTTATATTTGAAAAAATTTTTTCATAAAACATTAAGATAAAAAATAACTATTTTATAAAAATTATTAATGAAATACTAATGAATAAACCTTATAAAATAAAAACAATCATCTATCACAAAAGATAGAAAATACATGATACGATGTTTCTAAATTTAATTTTATAATAACAAGAATAGCTACTTTAAAATAACTAAATTATTTCATTTTAAAATACTAAATTTGTATAAAAATAATAAAAAAAGAATTTACAAGAGAAATTAAAAATGTTTAAAGGAAGTATTGTTGCACTTATAACACCAATGGACAAAAAAGGCAATATTTGTCAAGAAAGTTTACAAAAATTAATAAATTATCACATTGAAAGTGGAACAAGAGCAATTGTATCTGTTGGAACAACCGGAGAATCAGCAACTTTAAGTCAAGAAGAACATATTGAAGTCATCATACTGACATTAAAAATATCTAAAAATCGAATTCCAATCATAGCTGGAACGGGTTCAAATTCAACATCAGAAGCTATTTCATTAACCAAAAAATTTGAGTCATCTGGAATATCTGCTTGTTTAACTGTTACTCCTTATTATAATCGTCCTACACAAATCGGATTATATGAACACTTTAAAGCGATTTCAAATAACACAAATTTGCCTCAAATTTTATATAATGTTCCTAAACGAACCGGCTGCGACTTAATTCCAAAAACAGTAGCTAAATTATCAGAATTACATAATATAATAGGCATTAAAGAAGCTACTGGGGACTTGTCAAGAGTACAAAAAATAAAAAATTTAGTAAGTAATGATTTTTTACTAATTAGTGGTGACGACTCTACAGCGTTAGATTTCATGCAATTAGGAGGACAGGGAGTTATATCAGTTACTGCTAACATAGCAGCAAAAGAAATGGCTAAACTTTGTAACTTTGCTCTCAAAAATGATTTTGCATCAGCTCGATTGTTAAACAATCGTTTAATGTCATTACATCTTGATTTATTTAAAGATCCTAATCCTATTCCTATAAAATGGTTAGCAAAAAAAATTGGATTGATTAAAACAAGTACACTACGCTTACCACTAACTTCTATTTCTAAAAAAACACGTTTAATTCTTGAAAAATCTTTAAACTATTTAACTACTTTTAAAACAAAATAATCTCATTTACTTGAACAATATTAATAAATTAAAACAAATGTAAAAATATTTAATAATAGAGTATACAAAAAATTCAAAAATATAAATTTAAACATTATAATAAAATGGATAAGCAATAAAAACGTTTTAAAAATTTCTAACATATCAATAAAAATACACATTAAATTTTGCACTAATTTTAATTTAAAAACAGGGTGTTAAAATATTTGATACTCTGTTGCTTTAAATTTAACCAAAATATTTAACATTTGATTACATACATTTATACATTAAAATTACAAAAGTAATTTTTCAATTATTTTTTCATATATCATACTTAATAATTGTAAATCTAAAATTTTAACATTTTCATTTAATTGATGTATAGTTTTATTAATTAAACCTAGTTCTAATATTTGGGGACTAATCTTGCTAATAAAACGCCCATCAGATGTGCCCCCAGTAGTCAATAGTTTTGGAACAATTCCGCATGCATTTTTAATAATATTTTCTACCGTATTAATTAAAAATCCAGATTTAGTAAGAAAAGGTTCTGCGTTCAATTTCCATTGTATACTATGTTTCAAATCAAAGTGTTTTAGCAATTTTTGTACTTCTTGTTTAATATCATTAATAGTAATGATGTTTCCAAAACGCAAATTAAATTTAACTAATAATTTGTTGGGTATCATATTATCGCTATGAGAACCAGATTGAATTTCATAAATTTGTAAACTTGTTGGAGGAAAAAATTCGTTTCCACAATCCCAATTAATAGATAAAAGATTTGACAAAAACTGCAAAACACTATGAATTGGATTATTTGCTAATTCAGGATATGCAATATGTCCTTGAATTCCATAAATATATAAAAACGCTGTTAAAGATCCACGTCGCCCATGCTTAATAACATCTCCTAAATGTTTCACACTAGATGGCTCTCCTATTAAGCAATAATCAATTTTTTCTTTTTTCAAAATCAAATTTTCAATTATTTTTTTAGTTCCACATGTAGCTTTAGATTCTTCATCAGAAGTTATCAAAAAAGCTAATCGACCAGAATGATTAGGATGTTTCTGAACAAACTTTTCAGCAGCAACAATCATTGCTGCTAATGCTCCTTTCATATCAGCTACACCTCGACCAAACAAAAATCCTTTATATATAGTGGGAACAAAAGGAGGAAATTTCCAATTTTTTCTATCTCCAACAGGTACAACATCAGTATGTCCAGAAAAAGCTAAAGTAATACCTTTTCCTCTATATGCCCAAATATTACATGTATCATTGAAATCCATATTTTCTACAGAAAATCCTATATTAATGAGTCGTTTTGATATTATCTTTTGACATCCCAAATCTAATGGACTTATTGAGGGAATAGAAACAAGCTTTTTTGTTAAATTTGTGATACAACAAATCACATAAACTCCTTATAAAAATAATTATTATACCTACTATTTTGACGATTTTATACAATATAAATTACATTATTTTATAAAAAAATTTTTTAATGAACTAAAGAATTAAAACATTAAAAAAAAGAAATTATTTATACCTTCTTCAAAAATTATAAATACTTTTAAAAAAATTACAATTTTATCCATTCAGCCAATTTATTATTCTTTTTACAATAACGTTAACACCAAATCCAAAATCTTCCAGTAATTCGCTATATGGAGCTGATTTTCCAAAAGAATCAATTCCAATTGCCAATCCATTTAATCCTATATACTTATACCAATAATCAGTTATTCCAGCTTCTATAGAAATACGTTTAGTAACAAATGCAGGTAATACCGATTCTTTATAATTTTTATCCTGTAAATCAAATATATTAGTTGATGGCATAGAAACTATTCTAATACGATATCCTTTTTGTATTAATATAGAATATACTGAGGTAGCAATATTAATTTCAGATCCAGTAGCAATAATTATTGCATCAACATTATCACTACAATTATAATTTTCTAAAATATATCCACCTCGAAAAATATTATTAACTTCAGTTTTTTTTCTAGACACTTGCAATAAATTTTGACGAGATAAAATTAATGCTGTAGGACCAGACTTATTTTCTAATGCTGATTTCCAAGCCATTGCAGTTTCTACTTGATCACATGGTCTCCATACAATTACATTAGGAATTAAACGTAAAGTAGATATTTGCTCTATAGGTTGATGTGTAGGACCGTCCTCTCCTAATCCTATAGAATCATGAGTATAAATAAAAATATGTTGAGTCTTCATCAACGCAGCCATGCGTATAGCATTTTTTGCATAATCAGAAAAGACTAAAAATGTAGAAGTATAAGGAATAAATCCCCCGTGATGGAACAATCCATTTGCGATAGCAGTCATCCCAAATTCACGTACTCCATAATGAATATAATTACCAAAAGAATATTTTTTTATAGATTGTGAACCAGACCACATACTAAGATTACTCGGTGATAAATCAGCAGAACCACCTATCATTTCAGGTAATAACTTGCAAAAAAATTCTAAAGAACCTTGAGAAGCTACTCTAGTAGCTATATTTTTAATATTACAACATAATTTATCAATAAATTTTTTACAATTTTTATTCCACATATCTGGTAAAACACGTCGAATACGCCGAGTGTATTCACATGCTAATTCAGGATATTTTTCTTTATATCTTATGAACATATCGTTCCAATTATCTTCTAATATTTTCCCTTGAGAAATAAAATTCCAATTTTCATAAATATGTTTAGGTATAAAAAACGAAGGAAAATTCCACTTCAAATTTTTCCTCGTCAAATTGACTTCTGATTCTCCTAAAGGAGCTCCATGTAACTCTGATGTTCCTGATTTATTAGGTGAACCAAAACCTATAATGGTTTTACAAATAATTAAAGAAGGTCGATCTTTAACTAAAATAGACTCTTTTATTGCATCAGAAATAGCTTGAGAATTATGTCCATCTATTTCGGAAACAACATGCCAATTATAAGATTTAAAACGTTTTTCTGTATCATCCGAAAACCAATCAACAACTTTTCCATCAATTGAAATGCGATTATTATCATAAAATACAATTAATTTTCCTAATTTTAAAGTTCCAGCTAAAGAACATACTTCATGCGAAATTCCTTCCATTAAGCATCCATCTCCAATAAATACCCAAGTATAATGATCTATTATATTGAAACTTGGTTTATTAAAAATTGAACTTAAAGTACGTTCAGCTATTGCTATTCCTACTGCATTTGCTAGACCTTGTCCTAAAGGTCCAGTAGTGACTTCTATTCCTGGTGTATGTCCAAGTTCGGGATGTCCAGGAGTTTTGGAATTTAATTGTCTAAAATTTTTTAATTCTTCAATCGATACATTATATCCAGTAAGATGCAATAAACTATATAACAACATAGATCCATGGCCATTAGATAAAATAAAACGATCCCTATTATCCCATAATGGATTACATGGATTATGTTTTAAAAAATCTCTCCATAAAACTTCAGCAATATCTGCCATACCCATAGGCATTCCTGGATGTCCAGATTGTGCTTTCTGCACTGCATCAATACTTAAAAATCTAATAGCATTAGATAACTCTCTTCTTGAATACATAATTATTCCTTAATTTACTATTAAAATTAATGAACATCTAAATATGTTACATAGCATTTTTATAAAATAAAAAACTTATAAGATTTTATTTACATTTTATCATGTATCATTTTTTCTAATTTACGTTGATCTTTTCCAAACTGACGTATTCCTTCAGACAATTTTTCTACTGCCATAGGTTCTTCGTTATGCAACCAATAAAAATCACTTTTAGATAATGGTTCAACAGGATCTTTTATAATATCAGAATTATATAATTTTCTAGAAACATATCCTTTATTAATTTTTAATTCTTTTAGTAAAACCGGAGAAATAGTTAAATAATCGCAACCAGAAAGTTCTAAAATTTGCTGAATATTTCTGAAACTAGCCCCCATAATAATGGTTTTATATCCATGTGTCTTGTAATAACGATATATTTTTTTAACTGAAATTACTCCAGGATCTAAGTTAGCTACATATTTTTGTATTAATGATTTAGATTTATACCAATCATAAATTCTACCAACAAAAGGAGAAATTAAAAAAACTTTTGCTTCAGCACAAGCTCTTGCCTGGGCAAAAGAAAATAACAAAGTTAAATTACAATTAATATCAAACGTTTTCAATTCTTTTGCAGCTTGAATACATTCCCACGTAGAAGCTAGCTTAATTAATATTCTGGATCTACTAATTCCTTCTTCTTCATACATAGAAATAATTTTTTTAGATCTTTCAATACATAGATCAGTATTAAATGACAAATGAGCATCAACTTCAGTAGAAACTCTTCCAGAAATAATTTTTAAAATTTTTGTACCTAATATAACAGAAACTTTGTCTACTGCATTAAGCAATTGACATGCATATGTCCCTCCTATTTTTTTTGCATAAGTAATAGCATCATCAATAATATTTTCATACAAAGGAGAGATAATTGCTTTCAAAATAAGCGAAGGATTTGTAGTAGTATCTTCAGGAAAATAGTCTTTTATTGATTCTATATCTCCACTATCTACCACAATCTTACTATACTTTTTTAACGATTCTAACTGATTCAAATTTTCATATTCCTATAACGATTTTTCATAATTATTTTATGTATATGAATACCACATAATCTAAGATATTTATTAAATACAACATTTAATATACATCTAAATATACATAAATAAAATTTAACGAAAAATAAAATTAAAATTAATATATTCCACATATTTCAATTATAATCAACATCCAAACATTAATAATTAATACTGCTATTCAAATATTATTTAATTAATATGAAATGTAAAAATTATTTCCTAAAATTAAGATACATTCGTACTAAAAGTTCAAACTCCTCTTTTTTAAGAATAAAACTAGTTCATTTATTTAAAATAAAAATATTTAAAAATCTATAACAAATATAATATATATATAATGTATATTTTATACCGTATAATTGTATAAAATTATAAACAAATATAAAAATTTTTTAAGAATTATTGCTCTGATATTATGTGTTAATAATATTTTCTTATAATTAAAGATACATTTGTACCACCAAATCCAAAACTATTTGACATAATAACAGAAATGTCTTTCTTTATAATATTAGTTAAGATATTACAATTTTTAGCTTGAGGATCTAATTTTAAAATATTAATACTAGGTACTAAAAATTTATTTTCTAGCATTAAAATACTATAAATTATCTCTTGCACTCCTGATGCACCTAACGAATGTCCAGTAATGGATTTAGTAGATGAAATAATTGGAATACGAGACTTATGAAAAACATCCTTAATAGCATTCAATTCAATTATATCACCTAATTTAGTAGATGTACCATGCGCATTTAAATAGTCAATAGATTCTTTATCTATACCTTTCATAGCTAAATTCATACACCGCACTGCTCCATTTCCTGATGGTACAACAATGTTAAAACCATCAGAAGAAGTTCCATATCCAATAATTTCTGCATATATATAAGCAGAACGAGATAATGCAAAATTTAGTTCTTCTACAACGATTATACCTGCACCACCTGAAATGACAAAACCATCGCGATATATATCAAAAACTCTAGATGCAATAATCGGATTATAATTATACTTAGTAGATAATACTCCCATAGCATCAAATGTACATGCTAACTCTATACTAATTTCTTCTCCTCCACCAGCAAATATTACATCTTGTTTTCCTAATTGTATTAATTCTATTGCATTTCCTATACAATGAGCTGAACTAGAACATGCTGAACTAATAGAATAATTTATTCCATATATTTTAAAAGCAGTAGCTAAGCAAGCAGATATATTAGAAGCCATAGATTTTACTACCACATATGGACTAATAGACTTTAATTTTTTATTTTTTTCATAATTCATGCCATTTAATTGACATTTCGGGGAACCTGAACTAGATCCAGCAATAACACCTACTCTAGGATTTTTTTTATATATTTTAGGAGATAACTTAGAATCTCTAATAGCTTCTTCCATGGACAAATACGAATATATAGACGCATCACTCATAAATCGTGCAATCTTACGATTTACGCATTGTGAAATATCTAATTTTATATTTCCATATACATTGCTACGCATACCATGTTTTTGCATTTCTTCTGAAAAAGAAATGCCTGATACAGTATGTAATAAGGAATTTAATACTTCCAACTTATTATTTCCAATACTAGAAATTATACCTAATCCAGTAATAACAACTCGCTTCATTATACTCTTTATTATTCCTTATATTGAAATAAAATTATTTTCTTCTACCTTGTAACAATTATAAAATTCAACATATAAAAATTGCATGATATAATTTTAAAAAAATTACATTTCTATGAAATTCATATATATCAAAATACATTAATTTAAATCATAAAATAAAAAACTAAAATTATAAATAAAAATAATATGTAAAAATTTTAAAATATATACAAAAAAACTACTATAAATTTAAAAAAATAAAAGTTATGTGAATTATCAAAAAATTTATTGTATAATTATATTGTTAAAAAAGTCTAAAAAGTTATAAAAAATATTTTTATATAAGTTAACTGGATAGTCGCTGCTATAATTTCATGAATAATAGAAGAGGAAAGTCCGGGCTCCATAGGGCATATAGGTGCCAGATAACGTCTGGGAAGCGCAAGCTTACGACTAGTGCAACAGAAAAAATACCACCTTTTTATGTTTGAATCAATAAAAAGGAAAGGGTGAAATGGTGAAGTAAGAGCTCACCGCATACTCAGAAATTAGTATGGCTAGGCAAACTCCACCTGGAGCAAGGCCAAATAGGAGTATTTTTTGCCCTAATATACAAATACTCGGGTAGGCTGCTCGAAATGATAAGTGATTATCATTCTAGATAAATGACTATCAAATACAGAACCCGGCTTATAGGTATACTTTATAATTAAAATATTTTCTAACACTATTAGACTTTTAACTTTTTAAAAATTATCAAAAATTTTATAATTATTACATGTTAACAATTTCTAAAGACCTGATATTTGAATAGAAGGCAATAAAATTGATCCTGAGAGTATTTTATGTCTTTTATCAATATCATTTCCTATAGATACAATATTCCTAAAAATATCCTTTAAATTACCAGAAATTGTAATCTCACTTACAGGATATTGAATAGTTCCTCGTTCTATCCAAAATCCAACTGCACCACATGAATAATCTCCAGTAATTAAATTTAATCCATTTCCTAATAGTTCTGTTATTAAAACTCCTTTATACATAGACATTAATAATTCGTTTAAGTTCATATCTGAAATTCCTAACATTAACCAATTATGAACCCCTCCTGCATTAGAAGTACTCACTAAATTCATTTTTTTAGCTGAATAATTATTTAAAATCCATGTTTTCAAAATACCATTCTTGACTATTGTTTTTTGAAATGTACGCACGCCTTCTGAATCAAAACACCTTGAACCTAATCCTTTTTTTATATGAGGATGTTCTTCTATACTCAACCAGCTAGGAAAAACCTGTTTTTCTAAACTATTCAATAAAAATGTGGACTTATTGTAAACATTAAAACCATTAATAGCTTTTGAAAAATATGAAAAAAATTCTGAAGCTAGTTCTGAAGAAAAAATAATAGGACTATTCATAGACGACAATTTTTGAGAATGTAATCGAGATAAAGCTCTATTAGAGCTTTCTATTCCTACAATATTGGGCACTACTAAATCATTAATATCTCTTGAAATTGTATAAAACATATCCCTTTGCATATCTTTATTTTCTTTTGCAATCATACAATTAGAAAAATAATACGAAGTAGTCTTGTAACTTTCTAACATTCCAGAACTGTTTCCAAAACATATCATATTCATGCAACTTTTAAAATTAAATCCTTCTGTATTAATAATCCTTTTATCTATCTTAAAAGCTTCTTGTTCAGCCACTAACATTAAATCAACAATATAATTAATATCCCATTTCCAATGATAATATAAATTAAGATCTTTTAAATTTCCTATTGCTAGTAATTCAAGATTAGGAAGACCAACACATAAATCTACAGATGCATAATTAATAGCATCTATAGAAAAATTAATAATTTTGTTAATTGCTTGTATACTAAAGTTTTTAGAAGATACAGTGCTTTTTCTATTTTTTTTATAAATTGTAATTGTTATCAGATTATCTTTGTTAAATTCAACATGATCAATGATTTTATTTCTTATTCCGAGATTAATTCCTGAATTATGATATGCCAACACTTCAGCTTCAGCTGAATGACTTTTAACAATATTCAGTATATATTCAATGATACTTTTAATTTTTTTTTCCTGCAAAAAAAAATTATGTTGTATTTTCATATTTTTCTAATTAATGTATGTAATTATTTACTATAATACACTTAAAAAAATTAAAATAAAACTTTTCTAAATATTCTAAATTAAAATAAAATTTTTAATAAAATATAATAGGAATAACAGTGAACATAAAAAAAGTATCTTCCGGAAAAAACGTTCCATATGATATCAATGTAATTATCGAAATTTCATCACATTCTAATCCAGTAAAATATGAAATAAATAAAGATTTAGGAGTTTTATTTGTAGATAGGTTTATTCCAACTCCTATGTTTTATCCTTGTAACTATGGATTTATTAATGATACTTTATCCTCTGATAAAGATCCTATAGACGTATTAGTGCATTCTCCTTTTCCTATAATTCCTAATGCAGTAATACCATGTAGACCAATAGGAATTTTAAAAATGCTAGACGAATGTGGAACAGATAATAAAATTATTGCCATTCCTAATGTAAATATTTGCCCAGAATATTCTTATATAAAAAACATAAACGAATTTCCTGATATATTAAAAAAACAAATTGTACATTTTTTTAAACATTACAAAGATCTAGAAAAAAATAAATGGGTAAAAATCATTAATTGGGGAGATAAAAATGAAGCATATAAGGAAATTTTATCTGCTTTAAAAAAAAAATAAAAAATATTTCTCTGCAAATAAAATAGAATATAAATATTTCACATTATAAAATTCATTTCTATTATTATTATATTTCTTAAAATCTTTAAAAAAATTAAAAAATATATATTATCAAATTTTTATATATCTTAATAATATAGGATATCTTTTTGAAAATAGATATCCTTATTAATTCTATAATAAAATATATACCAAATCAGTATTATAAATTGTATACAGAAAATTTTAAAAACCAAAAATTTTTCTATTTTAAAGAAAAAACATTAAGATATAAAAATTTTAACTTAAACATCAATTTTAAAAAACTTTCCATTTTAACAATACTGCTAAATATAAAATTATTATGATTAACGGTTAATTTCAAACTATTAAAATATATTTTTTTCACATAAAATAAATTTTTTATATAAATATTGGAAATTGATAAATTTCCATGTAATTGAAAATTTTCCATAATTCCTTTAAATACTAGATTTCCATTTAAAACTCCAAAAAAATTTTGCATATCTGTGCTGTAAAAATTTAATAATTTTATTGAAAAACTTTTTAAAATAATATTTCCATTAATAAAAAACTTTCGTTCAACTTTATTAAAATTCATAACCCCTTTAAATATTTGATTAGTTTTAAAACACATATTTTCTTGAAAATTCCATTTTAATGTTAATGTTTTGCAATTAAATACATAATTTAACTGGAACGTAGCTGCACATGAAAATAATTTATTCGAAAAAAATAAATTTTTCCAATTCTTAAATATATTTTTAAAGTTTTTATTATTATTATTTAAAATATTATCAACTATACTTTGAATAAAATATGTTATAGATCTCTTAGATTTATAATTTGTACTAAAAAATAGTTCTTTTATGTAATTTATTGTTTTTTTACTTTTAAAAATTACAAATATATTATTAAAATGAAAATAATATAACGGAGTCAAAAAATTAACTTTATTTATTACTTTAATCTGATTTGTTATAAAAATGTTCGATTTTCCAGAAAGATTTATATCAAGACAATAATTATTTTTTAGGACATCTAAAATTAAATTATATCCATGTTTATTATTACTTAATTTTAATAGAAATGAAGAAATGTTAATATTAAAGACAAAAAGATTTTGTATAAATAACTGAGTTTCAAAAAAATCATAAATTCCATGTTTCAAAATTACTAATAATTTAAAATTAGACATTTTGAAACCATTCCAAATTAAATCTTTCCCTATAAAATGCATTGAAAATTCATATTTTTTTTTAAAATATAAAATATCAACATTTCCATAAATACGTTCAAAAAAACTAAATAATGAATTATTTAATAATCTCAATTTAACAACGATATTAATAGGCGTTTCTTCTCTAATACAATTATTTATAATTTTAGAGTTTTTTTTAAAAGAAAAATAATTAAAAAAAGAAATGGTCCATTTTTTTAATATTTGAAATAAAGAAAAATGTAACTTAGAATTAATTACCTTTATAGGGTTATGTTTAAAAAATACTATTATATCTAATATCAAGTGATTATTTTTTTTTAATTTTAAAAATTCTTCCATTATTTTTTTTATTACAAATTGTATATAAAAAATATTAGAATTTTTATACGAAACCATTGGAAAAGAAAACTTTTTTCTGTGCAATAAATTCAATAAATTTTTAAATATTATTTCTTCTTCAAACAAATTACATCGTATATTTTTTATATATAATGTTGAATTATTTCTTACTCCTGAAAAATATAATTGTATAGGAAAAAAATAATTTATATTAACCATTCCATGGATAAAAAAATTAAAATTAGATAAATTTCCTACTATCTTAGATTTTATTTCTTTAAATAAAATATATTTTTTTTTGTTTATAACTAAGTCTAAACACGGAATAACAAGTTCCGTATGTAAAAAAGAATTAAATTTTTCTAATTCTAATTTTATATAAATTTTTGTATTTAAATAACCAAAAAAATTAAAATTCATCTTTAATTGGTTTAATAAAAATCCATTAATAGAAATTATCAAACTTTCTCTATTACAATTTTTTTCTAAGTTAGAACAATAAATTAAAAAACGAGTTAAAAAATTTTTATTAAAATTTAAAGTTCCGAATATAATAAATTTTATTCTATAAATTGAAAAATATAATTCTTTTACAACTACTTCATTATCAGAAATTTTAAAATTAACAAAAAAATTAGATAAATAAAAATTATGTTTTCCAAAAAAATAAATATTTTTACTATGCAGATATTGCAAATCAATATTTATAGGAATATTGACTCTCCATATTTCTAAATGCTTTAAAATATCTTCAAAATATATATTTGGAATTATATCTTTTTTTAAATTCAATGCTTCTACTTTGTTTTTATAAACTTTTATAATTTCTTTTTGTTTGATAAAAATATTATTAACTTGGCTATATAAACATTTTAATTCTTTTCCCGTCCATATATATACTCCTGAAAAATGATCTATAAAAAATAGCATTTTTTTCGTAGAAAAAGAAAAATTATCAAATTTTATATCTTTTAAAATAATAGGAAATTTCAAAAAATATATCAATCGTACATTTAAGTATAAAAGCTTATCTTTCAATATTGTAAAAAAAGTATTTTTAATATATAAATCACATCCTGTAAATAAAATTTTGTCTATAAAAATACCACGATTTCTTAATAAATTAAAACTTGCTTTTACATGTATCTCTTTAATAAAAAAACTCTTATCATGCGAAAAATATTTAATATCTTGAAATATACAATTATTAAATTCTCCTATTATTTTTCTTATTTTTAATTCTGGTATATAATAATGAATGAAATGATACATTACGTTTAATCCAAAATTACTATTCATTAAAAAAAATATACTCAAGCAAGAAAATGTAAATAATATAATTGTAATTATAAAAAATTTTTTTAAAAACTTCACAAAAATAAATCCTGTTAATAAAATTTTATTTAAAATTTTAAAAAATTTAACTTACAAATATAAAATTAAATTGAAATTTAATTTATACACAGTAACATCCTGTATTATATCATTTTAAAAAGTTTAAGATTTTATTATTTAAAAAAATAGGTAATTTAAATTATGTCAAAAATTTGCAAAATAACTAGAAAAAAACCAATGATTGGAAATCGTCGATCTCATGCTATGAACGCTACTAAAAGACGTTTCTTCCCAAATTTACAGCGACACAGATTTTGGGATATACAAAATAACAGATTTATATCATTAAAAATATCTGCTAAAGGAATACGATATATAGATAAACTAGGAAGTGATATAATTTTTAAAAAAAAATTATTACCTAAAAACAAGAGTACTTAAAAATGGCTAAAACAACTCGAAATAAAATAAAATTAACGTCTTCATCAGGAAGCAAACATTACTATACTACAACAAAAAATAAAAAGAATACAACTAAAAAATTAAAACTCAAAAAATACGACCCTATCGTTCGAAAACATACATGGTATCATGAAGAAAAATTAAAATAACTTTTAATTGAATATAATATACCTGAAATTATTTTAAAATAAAAAATGCTAAACTATATTAAAAATTTATTCTAAAATATAGATTAGTATTTTACATTATTAAAAAATATATAGTATTATCAAACTAAAAAACTAAATTATAGATTAACTAAAAAATAAATATATTTATATTTCTCTAAATTATAATATATAATTACATATATAAAATAAAAAGAAATAATATTTTATATATGTAATATATATTACACAAAAATTCAAACCTACTACACAAAAATTTATAAAAATTCCCGCGAAAAAGAAGATATTGAAAAAACTAAACGATTAAATATATTATGATAAATAGATGGAAAAATAGGAATAAACAAATAAAAAATATACATTCCTACCAATAAAGTTAAAGAAAATCCAACTGAAAAAATAGAAATTTGAGAAGCAATTCTATTTAAAATACCCATAGAAATATTTAACATAAGTTGAATCATAATAATCGGTAATACTAACATCAACCCATCAATAAAAATGAATTTTGAAGCTATCAAAATTTTAAAAAATGAAGTTGAATCTAATTCAATAATGTTAATAGGAATTTTTAAAAAAAAGTCAAATAATATAGATATCATCCAAAGATGACCGTTAAATTCTAAAAATAGTAGAAAAAAAAACACATGCAGAAAACGAGATAAAACAGATATGTTAGAACGAGTATTCCAATCTAAAACAGATGAAAAAGATAAACCCATTTGAAAACTTATAAGTTCTCCAGATACTTTTACAGTAGAAAACATTAACTGCATAATAAATCCCAGAGAAATTCCTATTAATATTTGCTCAATCAAAACTATGAATCCATCTATAGATAATAAATTGATACTTACCTCAGGAATAAGAAACATAAAAAACCAACTAATAACAAATGCAAAAAATAATTTTACTTTTTTTGGGATAGAACTATCACTAAATAATGGAGCAACAATAAAAAAAGAGAGAACTCTCATACCTAAAAATAAAAAATTATAAAAAGAAAATATTACATCGTTAACATTAAAAATTTTCATTAATTAATTTGTTATAAAAGATAAATTATTAAACAAAGATCGAGTATAATCTATAATTAAATTAAGCATCCATGGACCAAAAATTATAATAGATAATAAGACTGTAATAATCTTAGGTATAAATGATAATGTTTGCTCATTTATTTGAGTAGCAGCTTGCAAAATACTTATAATTAAACCACTACACAATGCAGAAAGCAATAAAGGTGAAGCTAACATTAAAGCTACTTTCATGGCTTCGTGGAAAAGAGTCATTACAGATTCAACTGTCATAAATTTCCTTAATAAAAATAAATCTTAAAATAATACAATATAAATAATTAATTTTTTATGATTATGAGAATATTAAATTTATTTAATGAAAAAAACTTTGAGTTAAAGAAGTAATTAATAATTGCCACCCATCAACTAATACAAATAACATTAATTTAAAAGGAAGAGATATTGTTGAAGGAGGTACCATCATCATTCCTAAAGCCATTAATACACTCGCAACTACTAAATCAATTATTAAAAACGGTATAAAAATAGTAAATCCAATCTGAAAAGCTGTTTTTAACTCACTAATAACAAAGGATGGTAATAAAATACGAATTGGCACTTCTTCTTTTCTAGAAAAACTAGAAATGTTAGCTAATTTAGAAAAAAAATCTAAATCACTTTCACGTGTTTGTTTAATCATAAACTCATGAAGAGGTTTTATTCCTTTTGAAATCGCTGCATTAATATCCATTTTGTCTTCACTAAATGGTAAATATGCATCTTTGTAAATTTTATCAAATACTGGAGCCATAATAAAAAAAGTTAAAAAAAGAGACAAACCTAATAAAATTTGATTAGGAGGAGAATATGGAGTGCCTAAAGCATTACGCAATAAACTAAATACAATTATAATTCTAGAAAAACTAGTCATCATTAATAAAACTGGGGTAATAAATGTTAATGATGTTAGAAAAATTAACATTTGTAATGAAAGAGACCAATGTCCTTGAACATCTTGCAACGAATGCATTGAAAAATTAGTAATATTTGCATTCACTATAGGAGAAAACAATAATAAAAATAAAAATATTATTCGAAAAATCATTTTTTATCCTAAAACGTGTAACGAATTTTTATTGTACTATTAATATTAAAAATTTTTATTAACATTTCATATTTTTTTTGAAGGAAAAATATATAAAAGAGAAATATTATTTGATGTAACACCTATTACCAATCTAATATCATCTAATTTCACAATAATAACACTTTCATGTGATCCAATCCTAATCTTTTCTAAAATTTTTACAGAAGAATTATTAATAATTTTTTTTTCAACACTAATTTTTTTCAATAACCAAAAAAAAACCAATAAAACTAAAATTACTTTCAAAAAAGGCATTCCAAGTTTTGAAAATGCCGTTTCTATAAAAGTAGATTGAAATACATTTTCCATAGATAACTTCTCATAATTTTTTTAATATGTTATTTAAAAATATCTAAATATTTCGAACCATCAACAATACTAACTATTCTGATTCCATATTTTTCATCTACAATAACAAGTTCCCCTTTTGCAATTATACATTTATTTACCAATATATTTAAGGGTTCTCCCGAATATTTATCTAAAGTTAATATAGAACCTGTATTCAAATCAAGAAGATCCTTAATTTTCAGTTCTATCTTACCCAATTCAATTGTTATATCTATTGGAATATCAATAACAAAATTTAAATTTTTTGACTTTTGTACAGATGGATCCAAATTGGAATTATCATCATTATTTTCAAAATTTTTTTTTACTTGAATTTTTTTTTCGACATTAGTATTATTATTTTCATAATTTTCAAGTGTATTATTTTTATCATTCATCAATATATTCCTAAAAATGTCGCAAATTAAAAAATTTTTCTAAAAAAAAACATAATTTTTATTATGCATTTTATATTTTCCAATTAATATAGGTATATCATGAGAATATGCAAAAGCATTTTCTGGAGTTTTTATAGATATAATATCACCAACTTTTAATGAAAAAATATCAGACAATAAAACAGAGACACTAACTAACCTAATATCTAAACTTATTTTTATATTATATATCATTTTTAATGACATCTTAACTATATTTTTTTTTTCTATAAAAGTATTCTTATCACTATGATTTATCAATTTATTTTTGAATGTTTTAATCCAAGAAAATGGAAAAATTATATTTAAAAAACCTAGTGTATTACCACATTGTATCTGAAAAACAGTAAATAAAAAAATATTTCCTGCAGAAATAATACTTTTAAGACTATTTCTTTTTTTTAAACGAACGTTAAAAAATTCTACGTCCACATTAAACTCATTTTTCCAAGATAAACTATATGCCTTTTTAATTATATTTAAAATTTTTTTTATAATGTTTTTTTCACATTTTGTTAATTTATAAACATTTTTATTCTTGAAATATTGAGATGAAGATTTCCCCCCAAATAAAACATTTATAATTGATGATATTACCTTATCAGAAAATCCAACTATTCCTACTTCTAATGATGAAACAATATTATAAACACCTACTAACTTTGAATCTGTGAAATAATCCGTACAATTGTCATATTTTTCTAATCGAATACTATGTAAATTAATGTCAAATTCAATATTCATAACATCTAAAAGATCTATACAAACTTTATTTGAAAAAAAATTAAAAATCTTTCTCAAAGATTCATTTATTTGATACAACGTATAGTAATCTAATTCAAAATCATAAGAACAAATTTTTGGATGTTTATTGACATTATATTCTAAATTATTTTTCTTAATTTGAAAAAAATTTTTATTTTTCATTAAAATACCTTAAAAATTAATACAAATATAAAAATATCAAAATAATAAAAAATCTAATCCATTGAATTAAACACTAATAAAAAAAACTTTTATATCAAGATCATACAAAACTCATTACATAAATAACTTTAAAACATATTTTATTTATTAAATATAAATATCAACGATTTCTTTTTTTTTTACAGAAAAATATAATCCTGATAAAAATGATGTATGAAAATTTTTCTCGTCTTTGTTATAAATAATAAAATTTTTATCATTTATAACTTTATTATAAAAATTATAACTATTTTTTAAGAAAGAAGTTTTTTTAAATTTTAAAGTCCGAATAGCAACATTTTCAAATCTAAGTCCATTTTTCAAAATAGTATTTTTAAAATTAGAAATATCAGATTTAAATATTTTCCTCAAAACTTTATCGTTAGAAATTAAATCTAATTTAATTAATTTATTACTTCTTATTTTTAATCGTATAAGTAATGATCCAAAATATTGTGGATTGAAAAACAATTCTATAATATTTTTACTCTTTAAAAAATATACTAATAACTGTTTATGAATAACTTTCATCCAATTGTCTTGAACTATATTTATATCTTGATTATAAATCGCAGAATAATTCATATTTTTTTTAAAATTTTTATATTTGGTACATAAAAAAAAATATATTTTTTGTATACTATTTAAAAAAAAATTGAAGTTTTCATTATAACATATTTTTTTTTTAAAAAAATTACCAAAAATTTTTAAAGATTTTAAATCTAGTGTAAATTGAAATAAATCGTTTTTAAAATTCAAAAAATTAGAAATAATATTCTTAAAATTGATTATTTTTATAGTTCTATTTATAACTGATTTACATAATTCTTTAGAAATAAAACTAAAACTATAACATTTTTTAAATATATTTAAAATTATCTTTTGATTTTTTTTAACATATCTATAAAAAAAATAACACATAAATTTATTTAAACAACTAAAAACATCTACATCAGAAAAAAAATTTTCTTTTTGAATAAATGATAGAATTTTTAAGGAAAAAGAAGAATCATTCCTGATGATATTAGAATTATATAAAAAATAACTATCATACTTAAAATTATTTATTTTTTTCGAAATTTTATAAGTATATAAAATAGGATCTAAAAATTTATTAATTTTGTTTGTATTTTTATATATATTCTTCGAAATACTAACTTTATTAAAAAAAATATTTTTTTTAAAAAATTTTTTAAAAATATTATTTTTTTTTTGAATCTAATTTAAAAAGAGAGTTTTTATTCTCACATAATAAATTAGTATTTGATATATTTATAATGTTCGACATGATATTAATGAATTACCTTTTTTAAAAAAAGATCTTTGAACATATTCATCTAGCTGTATTTGTTCCTCTAATTGAGTTATTTGAAAATTATAATTAGATAATTTTGCAGATATTATACTCCACATTTTTAACCTACACTGATGCCTTTTCCATAAATTAAAATATATATCATATTGTTTATCATATTCTCGTATAGTTTTTTTTTGTTTTTCAATATCATTTGTTAATGAGTGAATAAAATAATCATAATTTCTTAATTCAAATCCAAAAATACCACAATGCATTTCAGAATGTAATTTAAAAAGATATTCTTTTTTATATTTTGATAACAAATTTATTTGCTCTTGAATTTTATTTTTATTCAAAATAATATTTGCTAAAATAAGTAAAAATTGTTGATTTTTTTTTTATCAATATTTTCTAGTAAATTAATAGATTTTTTATTTTTGAACATGTACTCAATACCTTTATTTAATTTAAAATTGAATATAAATCTCTTATAGACTCAAAAAAAGTGCTCTTTTCATGCATACCTTGTTGTAAAAATTTTTCTATTTTTGGTAATAAAGAAATTGCTATATCTAACTCAGGATTAGTACCTGTAACATATGCACCTAAATTTATTAAATCACGATTACGTTGGTAACATGAAAGTATTTTTTTTAAATAACGAGCTTTGGAATCATGTACCGAATCAACTATAGTAGACATAACTCGACTGATTGACATCTCAATATTAATAGCAGGATAGTGACCAGATTCAGCATATTCTCTTGACAATACAATATGTCCATCTAATATAGATCGCGCTGAATCTGCAACAGGATCATATTTCTCTTCTTCTTCTGTTAAAACTGTATAAAAAGCTGTAATAGAACCATTTTTATTTTTCCCATTTCCTGCTCTTTCTATTAAAGAAAATATTTTTGAGAATACAGAAGGAGGATAACCTTTAGAAGCAGGCAATTCCCCTATAGATAATGCTATTTCTCGATGAGCCATTGCATAACGTGTTAAAGAATCCATTATTAACAATACATGATAGCCTTCATCTCGAAAATATTCAGAAATACGAACTGCATAACTCGCTCCCTTAACTTGCAATAGAGGAGAAAACTCAGCAGAAGAAGCAATTATTACTGACTTTTCACGTGCTTCTTTAGTAAGAATCGTTTCAATAAATTCTTTTACTTCTCTACCACGTTCTCCTATTAAACCTAATACGACGATATCAGCTTTAGTATATTTCGTCATCATACCTAATAATACACTTTTTCCTACTCCTGAACCAGAAAAAAGTCCAATTCTTTGTCCTCTACCAATAGTTAATAATGCATTAATAGCACGAATTCCAGTATCTAAAACATCTACAATAGGAGTTCTCTGTAAAGGATTAATGAAAGAATATGATAACGTTTGTTTATATTTTTTATTAATTTTTTTTAATCCATCTAATGGCCTTCCTAAGCTATCTAAAACCCTTCCTAAAAGCCCTGTACATATTGGCAATTCATTAACTATATAATTTATACCATCTACTAATTTTGGCCTAACCTTAGAACCTAAAATTACATTATCTATACTTTTTAATGGCATTAAAAATATTATATTATTTTTAAATCCAATTACTTCAGCTTCTATTTCATTAATATCATTTTTATTTGTATTAATTTCTATAAAACAAATAGATCCTATAGATAATTGCAAACCACTAACTTCTAAAATAGATCCGTTAAATCCCACTAAACAACCATACTTAATTATACTAGGAAGATATTCTATTTTTTTTTCATAACTTAATACTTTTTTTAGCCATTTATTTACTTGTAAATTCATTATTCTTCCTCTTTTAATACTAATCTACATAGTTCAGTCCAACGTCCTTCGATGGTTGAATCTAATATAGTATCTTCTGAACGCACTATACAACCCCCTCTAGATATTTTTTTATCATAAAAAATCGTCCATCCATACTTAGAAAAAA
Organism: Buchnera aphidicola (Nurudea yanoniella); assembly: GCA_039829995.1. Classification (NCBI taxonomy): domain Bacteria; kingdom Pseudomonadati; phylum Pseudomonadota; class Gammaproteobacteria; order Enterobacterales; family Erwiniaceae; genus Buchnera; species Buchnera aphidicola. The sequence continues at coordinate 74,180 of CP140036.1, read as the reverse complement.
TTTTTTTAAAATGTTTTTCAATTATTTCGGTATTATCAGGATGGATAAATAATGTAGGTTTATTAAAGATAATTTTATCATCTTTAAGTATTTCTTTTATTTTTTTTAATAAATTTTGATCATCGTTATACGCAGTATTTTCTGTTATTTTTTTTGCAATATTCATCACTAAAAATACTAAACGAGAAGAAATAATTTTATCTAATTCTTCTAATTCATGTTTAAAACTTGATAAAAAATCATTCATTTTCATTAATAAAAAATTATTTTTCTTATTGAATTCTAATAATGCCTTTTCAAAGCCTGCTGCAAAACCCTCCATTTCTCCTTTTTTAAAACCATAATCATAACTACGTATATTATTTTTAAAATTATTTTCTTCATTGCGAGTAGAAATACAATCATTTTTTTCATTTTTTTTTTAACATTATTTTTTTTATGTATTTCTTCAGGATACCATCTAGTCCAGATAGGTTTGATTGTACGTTGATACATAAACATTCCTTATATATTTATTTCAAAAAATCTTTTATTATATTTAATAAATTATTTTGCGCTTTTTTTATATCATCAATAGATATAGAATTTTCTTTAGTGAAAAAATTTTTTAAACATTCAGAATCTGTTTGAGACATATTCTTAAAAAATTTTTTTCTTAACAACTCACTCGAAGAATGCATAGCTATTGATAATTCATGAAGAGTAGTTTTTTTAATTAAATATTTAATGCAGTCGTCATCAAAATTAGAAATATTCTCAAATAAATAAAGTTTCGATTTAATAATATCCGCTAATTTTTTATTAGATTTTTCAATTCCGTTTATAATATGTTGTTCTTTATCATAAGTCATCAATTTTAATAAATTTATCACTACAGAAACACCATCGTGGTGGTATGTAGATTTTTGATAATTTTTTAATATATAATTAATAACTTCAATTAATTCTTGTTCCCCTGATTTTGTTAAACCAGAAAATTGAGATATTCTAAAAATAATATCTAAACTTAACAATTCCTCTAAATAAGATAATATAGCTGCCGATTGATTTTTATTTAAATATATTAATATTGCTGAAATAATTTGAGGATGTTCATGCTTTAATAATGTAGCAATATTTTTAGGATCAATCATATTTAATTTTTGAATTCCACGAGAAATATTTTCTTTATTTTCAATTTCATTGAATAAATTTATTGAATTTTTTTCTCCTAGTACTTTTTTTGATAAAGAAATTACATAGTTTTTATTTACTATAGTAGTAGAATTTTCTAAAGAAAAATTTTTCTTAAATTCTAATAATACTTGATCAACAATAACACGAGGAATTTTCCCCAAATTAAACATACATTTAATAAGAGATTGCACTTCTGATATGGATAATTCATTTAATATTTTTGTGGCTTCATTTATACCAAGAGTAATTAACAAAATAGCACTTTTTTCTATTCCATTTAAGATTATCATTTTTTATCTCCACTCATCCATTTTCGAATTATCATTGCTATAGTGTGTGGATCTTTTATAGAAAAATTACTAAATCCTGCATCAGTTGGTACTTTTTCAGAATTTTCTGTCTTAGAACTAAACTCTTTATTTTTATTATCACGAGGTATATTTTTAATATGGATATTATCTAAATTATTATTTTTTAATTTTTTTCTAAAAAAAACTACTTTACAAATTAAAAAACATATTATTACTAAAACAAATATGAATCCATATTGAAATAGTTTATTAAATAATAAAGGACTGTCCCAAAAAGAAGAACTCTCGCTAAAATACATAGGGGGTTTTATAAATAAAGAATTTACTATAGAAATTGAATCTCCACGTTCCAAAGAAAAACCAATAACTGCTCGAATTAAATTCTCAATCTTGCTAATTTGATAAGGATTTAAAGATATTAATTCCCCATCTTTATCTCGAATATAGTTTATTACTACAGCAGCAGATAGCCTTTCTATATTTCCCATTTGCAAATTCTTATGTACAAAAGTACGGTCTAATTCATAGTTAATAATATAATCTTGATTAACACTTGATTTTGGTAATATTGACGAATGATTGACATCTTTATCAGATACATCTGTAGAATTCACATGATTAGAATCAGATAATAATTTGTCAGACAAAACTTTTAATTTTTTTGGAAATGAACTAGAAGAAATAGAATTTTCTGTATATTTTTCATTCAATTCCGTATTATTAGTACCTTGATGAGATCGAATAGACTTACTGTCATTAGTATAATTTGGTTTATATTTCTCTTCTGTACTTTCTTGTTTATCAAAATTAATTTTAGCTGTCACTTGCGCATGCACATTATTTAATCCAACTAATGGAATTAAAATATTTTCAATTCTTTGTTTATAACGTTCTTCAATTAAATCACAATATTTTAATTGTAAATTATCAATATTATTATTTAATGAATTTTGACTATTTAATAAGTTTCCTGTCTGATCAATAATTGTGACATTTTCAATGGATAATCCAGATACACTACTAGATACCATATGTAAAATAGCATTTATTTGGTTAAAATTAATATCTGAATCTTTTTTAACGCCTAAAATTATAGAAGCTGACGGAAATTTTTTATCTTGAACAAATAGCGATGGTTTAGGAAAAGCTATATGTACTCTAGCTGTTTTAATATTATTTAGTTGTTGAATGCTTCTTGCTAATTCTCCTTCTAATGCTCTTTGATAATTTATCTGTTCGTTAAATTGACTAATTCCAAATTTTTCTTGATCCAATAGTTCAAAACCAATATTGCTGCTTTTAGGTAAACCTTGCTCAGATAAATTTACTTGAACTTTTTCTAATTGCCTCTCTGGAACCATTAAAGAACTATGATTATCATCAAATTTAAAAGGAATATGCATATGTGTTAATTGAGATAAAATTAATCTCTCATCTTCCTTAGATAAATTATTATAAAGAACACGATAATGAGAGGATCTAAAAAAAAATACATAAAGCAATATTAACAATGATATTAAAAATATTGTAATAAAAATACGCAAGTTAAATGGAAAATAAGATAAAAAATAACCCCTTTTATTTTTATCTTGTGCATTCAAATTATGTTTAGAACCAACGTTCATGAACTATTCCTTTGAAAAATCTATTAATAATTTTTAAATATATATCTAGAGATCATACTTATGATATAAAAATAATTATCAATAATATTATTTTACAATAAATTTAAAAAAAATATTTTAAAATATTTTATCCTATTAAAACTTATGTTAATATTTATTACATTCATATTACATTTATTAGAAAAAAATATGCTTATTGACACTATGGAAGACAGTATTAAATTAATGACCACCCTTGGTTCTTTAATGAATATAAGTAACTCTGAAGATAAAAATCTACCTGAGAGTTTTTTAGATTATGTAAAAAATACATTCAATATTTTAAGTTCGGATCAAAAAAAAATAGAAAACGAATCTAAAAATCTTGAAAAAAACGAAAACAAACCGTTAGATTTACATGACCTTTTAATTAAACTTCAAAAAAACTTAATTTCTACAGAAACAATCCTTCAAGTTCGAAACAAATTAATGTCAGGTTATCAAGAAATGATGAATTTGCAAATTTAATCTATCATTTATATTAATAACGATATTATATATATTAAATGTTTAAGTTTGAACATTTAATATATTAGATTTTTTGCAATTTTGTTTTTAAAAAAAATAATATATTATCATTATTTAGTAAAAAGACTAAAAATTAACATCTAAAATATACTTTAAACACTGAATATTTAAAAAACTTTGCAATCTGCATAAATTTTATTTTATTAATTATAAAAATTTGATCTTAAAATAATTAACTATTAAATGGTTTAACAATAATTAAAATGTTTAAAAATTTTAAGTTATATTAACAACAATATAAAAATATTACTTCTCTGTTAAAAAAAAAAATTAAAAATAACTGCAATAACAATCTCTTTTTTATGGAGTTAAGCGGAATCGAACCGCTAACCGTTTGCATGCCATGCAAAAGCTCTCCCAATTGAGCTATAACCCCTTTTATTTTAAACTACAATACAATATCAAGATAAAATAAAATTTTATAAGTGAAATATAAACATTTGTACGATGCAATTCTCCTAATAAAATTTAAAAACCATCAATATTTATAAATTACATTTTTTAATGTCAACTTTTTTGATATATAATAATGCATCTTTAATTCTCAATAAAGACCTTTTTTTACCCACCCCATATATAACAATATGAATACTAGGAGAAACAATATCTCCTGTAATAGCTACACGAACAGGCATTGACAATTCTTTGAAACTTATATTCAACTCATTTATTAACATTCGAATCATAATTAATACATTTTTTAAACTCCATATTTGAATATTCATGATTTCATTATATACACGTTCCAAAATAGTAGAAGTAGATTTAATTAAATATTTTTCAAAAGCTTCCATATTACAAGTAATATCATTACTATAAAAATAACGAGAAAAATAAACCATATCCCTTAAAGTATTATATCGAGAACCTACTAAATCTATAAGTTCATCTAAGTTAGGTCCTTCCAAATAATCAATTCCTTGTTTTTTAAACTGATATTTAAGATGCTGTTTAATAAGACATTTAGGTAAATTTCTTATATAAAATCGATTTAACCACAATAATTTACTGATATCAAAACGACTTGGAGATGGATTAACTTTATTTAATATAAATAATTTTTTCATATCATTAATACTAAAAATTTCTTGATTTCCATGTGCCCATCCTAATCGCACTATATAATTAAGTAATGCATCTGGTAAATAACCTTGAAATTTATATTCTGATACGCTGACTACATTCTCTCTTTTAGACAATTTTTTCCCTTTTGTATCTAATATCATTGAAACATGTGCATACGACGGAATTTTAGATTGCAATGCATTAAACAAATTAATCTGACGAGGTGTATTGTTAATATGATCTTCTCCTCTAATTACATGCGTAATCTTCATATCACGATCATCTATTACTGCACAGAAATTATACGTAGGAATACCACTAGTTCTCTGAATAATTACATCGTCTAATTCATTATTGTTAAACGATATTTTCCCTCTAATTTCATCACAAAAAGATACTATTCCATTTAATGGATTACAAAATCGTACTACATATTCTGCATTATTTTTATGTTCATGTATAAAATTTCTACATTTTCTATCATATTTTGGTTTTTCACCATTTAATAACTGATTTTTTCTTAAAATATTTAATCTATCGTTTGTACAATAACATTTATATGCTAGTCCTGATTCAATCATAGAAATAATAATACTTTTATAATACTCAATTTTTTCGCTTTGAAAATAAGGGCCTGCATCCCAATCTAATCCTAACCATTTTAAATTTTTTACTATTTCTGATATTGCAACTTTTGTAGAACGTTTAAAGTCTGTATCTTCAATACGTAAAATAAATTTTCCATTTTTACTTCTAGCAAATAACCATGAATATAAAGCTGTACGTAAACTTCCAATATGCAAATATCCAGTAGGACTAGGAGCAAATCTTGTTATAACTAACATACTTTACCTTTAAAAATATTTAAACATTTCATTTAACATTAAATTATAAAAAATAAATAGTCAATTTTACTAAAAAAAGATTGACTCTAAATTTCTATTCTTTACAATATAATATATAAGGGTGATTAGCTCAGTTGGTAGAGCTCCTCCTTTACACGGAGGTTGTCGGCGGTTCGATTCCGTCATCACCCAAAAAAACTCTATAAAAAGGGGTCGTTAGCTCAGTTGGTAGAGCAGTTGACTTTTAATCAATTGGTCGCAGGTTCAAATCCTGCACGACCCATTTTACAGAAATTGTTTAATTATTTCTTTAAAATCTTGTTCTAAAATAACCTTTATATTTAACTCATTAGATCTAATAAATTTCACTCCTGGATTATTCCCAATTATAATATAATCAGTCTTCTTAGAAACATGTGACATAACATATCCGCCTAACTTTTTTATTATATTTTGAGCTGCAATACGAGCAAACGTCTTCAAAGCACCACTAAAAACAACCTTCTTGTGAAAAAATGGATTTGTATTAATTATTAAAGAATTAGAACTTTTATGATTTGAAAATATATTTAAATTTTTTGATAAATTTAACATCATATTTCTACTATTACTATCATTAATAAACTGAAATATATTTTTTGCTGCTATAAAACCAATTCCTTTTAACGAAATAATATCATTAAATGTTGCCTTAATTAAATCAGTAACTGATAAAAAATGATTAGAAAGAATTTTTGATTTTGTCAAACCAATCTCATTAATTCCAAGAGCGCACAAAAATCTCGAAAAACTAATATTTTTAGAACTATTAATAGAATTAATAATGTTATATGAATTTTTCTTTCCAATATCGCATAAAATCATTGATAATTTAGATTCAAGATTAAAAAAATCAGAAAAATTTTTTACATAGTTTTTGTCAACTAATTTGCTAATTGTTTTCAAACCCAATCCAGAAATGTTTAATCCTTCTTTAGAACAGAAATAATATAGAGTTTTTTTAAGTTGTTCTTTACATGCTAAACCTTTTATACAATATACTTTAACAAGTTTCTCGTCTATTTTTAACTTAGATTTACAAGATGGACACAAACGTGGTAAAAATATTTCTTTTTTTTGTCCAAATCGATACTCTTTAACAACGCATGTTATTTTAGGAATTACATCTCCAGAACGCTTAATTTTTACAAAATCTTCTAAACAAATATCTAACTTTTTAATTTCACTAAAATTATATAAAGAAACTCTCCTTATAATTACATTAGATATACAAACAGGATTTACTATAGCTACAGGAGTAATTACTCCTGTTCTACCAATTTGATATTCTATTTTTAATATTTTAGATATTTTTTCTTTATCCAAAAATTTAAGCGCAACTGCCCAATGTGGAACTCTATGTGTATAACCTAATTTATTTTGTAAATAGATAGAATTTACTTTTATAACTATTCCATCAATGTCAAAATTTAAAAATTTTCGTATATTTTCAATGTGATGATAAAATTTTAAAATATCATGACTAGAGTTCAATAAAATATTATATCCACTAATTGGCAATCCCCAATTGTGCACCTGTTTCAATCTATCATAATGATTTAAAATTCTTGTATATTTAGGATAATAACCAAATCCATAACAACAAAACATCAAATTTTTCATAAAAAAATTTTTAATATTTTTTTGACGTAATAATCCAGAAGAAGCATTTCTAATATTAGAAAACTGTTTCATGCACTTTCTAATCGCTTCATTGTTCATCTTTGCAAAATCACTTTTTAACATAAAAATTTCACCTCGAATTTCTATTTTTTTTGGTATTTTTTCCCCCACTAATTTTTTAGGAATAGAACGAATTATACGAACATTACTAGTCACATCTTCTCCTATATTTCCATTTCCTCTAGTTATTGCTTTGATTAATATGCCTCGTCTATATATTAAATTTAACGCTAATCCATCAATTTTTAACTCACAGCAAAAAAGAATAGTTTTTTTTTTAAATTATTTTTCAGTTTTTTTTCAAAACTTAAATAATCGCGAATTGAAAATACATGATTTAACGAAAACATAGGAGTAATATGTTTATGTTTTTTTAAATTAGATAAATACAATGAACCTATAGTAGAAGTAGGAGAATTTTTGATAACTAAAATATGTTTATATTTATTTTCTAAATAACGTAATTTTTTTATTAAAAAATCGTATCTATGATCAGAAATTTTTTGTGAATTAAAAGAATAATATAAATACTCATAATAACGAATTTTTTCCTGTAATTTTAATATATAATTTTTTATAAATTCCATAAAAACCTATTAAAATAATAAACATTTAAAAAAATTTAAAATATTTTTTTAACTTCAACATTTATATTTTTAAATTATCATTAAAAAATTAATAATGTTTGTAAAAATACAATTGTTTTTAAAAAATTTTAAACATACGTATAGAACAATGTTATTGTCAATAAAAAATTTTACTTTCTAAAGATAACAGTGTACTACTACATAAATAAAAATTAATGAAATATTTAAAATACTTAAAAATTTCTAAAAATACTAAATAAATTAGCTAAGATTAAAAAAAAAAAAAAAAAAAAAAAAAAAAAAAAAAAAAAAAAAAAAAAAAAAAAAAAAAAAAAAAAAAAAAAAAAAAAAAAAGAATACAAAAAGCCAACATCTATTATTTTGTTTGAACCACAACCTAAAGAATTTTTTTATCCTCATAATCCTCCTGTTCGGCTTACGAAATTTCGAGAAAAAATAAAATATTTATCTCGATGGAATATTGATACAATCAAAAGCTCCTATTTAAATATTAAATGCAATATTACATAATTATATATAAATATATTTAAGTTATATATAAATATATTTAAGTTATATATAAATATATTTAAGTTATATATAAATATATTTAAGTTATATATAAATATATTTAAGTTATATATAAATATATTTAAGTTATATATAAATATATTTAAGTTATATATAAATATATTTAAGTTAAATAAAAATTAATGAAATATTTAAAATACTTAAAAATTTCTAAAAATACTAAATAAATTAAATAAAATTAAAAAAAAAAAAAAAAAAAAAAAAAAAAAAAAAAAAAAAAAAAAAGATAAAAACATAATAAATACATTTACAATTAAATTAAAAAAATAAAAATATTTACGTGATAAAAAAATCAATTCTCATACTCAATTTAAAATAAAAAATAATTAAAAATTTTTAAAATATTTAATAAAAATTTATTTTTTAAAAATCAATTTTAAAAAATATTTTTCCTGAAATTTTTAAAATTTATAATTTTTTCAAAATTATATAAAAATTATTATTATCTAAAATATATGTAATCTAATACAGCTTTAATATAACAATTTTTACACAAAAATTTATACAATAAACAGCTTTAAACTAATATAATTAATACTTAATGACAAATTAAAATAAAAAAATTATCATAAACTAAATAATATATTACACTAATATATTTAATATAACTAAAAAAACAAAAATATTTAAAATATCATATACTAATTTTATGTAAGAAATAAAATTAGGGGGAAAGAATGTTCCAAAAAGAAATTGTAATCACTAATCCTCATGGACTACATACACGTCCAGCTGCACTTTTAGTCAAAGAAGCAAAAAAATTTATTTCAGAAATCCAGATTATTTCCAATGGAAAATCTGTAAATGCAAAGAGTTTATTTAAATTACAAACATTAGGTTTGACAAAAAATAGTGTAATTATAATTTCAGCAAATGGTATAGATGAAAAAATAGCGGTCGAAAATTTAGAAAAATTTATAAAAACACTCAAGTAAAAAATTTGCGTCTTAAAAATATTAAATATTATTCAAAGTATAATGTTGCCGGAAGTGTAATGATAACTTCCGGATAATATATACTAATTAATATAATATTACCTGAGACCAATAAATAACTATTATAAAAATATAACATATTGTTATATTAAGGGTAATATTATGATTTCAGGAATTTTAGCATCCCAGGGAATTGCTTTTGGGAACGCATTGCTACTAATAGAAGAGAAAATTTTTATTAATAAAAATACAATAAAATATAATCAAATAAACAAAGAAATTAAAAAGTTCATACAAGGTAAATACAAAACAATAAATCAACTACAAATTATAAAAGAACAAGTTGAAAAAACCTTCAAAAACGATAAAAAAGACATTTTTGAAGGACATATCATGCTCATTGAAGATGAAGATCTTAACGAAAACATATTATCATTAATAAAAAATAAAAAACTGTCAGCAGAATATGCGACTCAAATTATAATAAAAAAACAAATTAAAACAATAGAACAATTAGATGATGAATATTTAAGAAATAGAGCAATAGATATAAAAGATATCGGGAATAGATTAATAAAAAATATACTTAATTTAAACATCATCGATTTAAATCATATTCAAAACCCTGTCATTTTAATTGCTAAAGATTTAACACCTTCTGAAACTGCCCAAATAAAACTAAAAAAAATATTAGGATTTATTACAGATTTAGGAGGAAAAAACTCGCATACATCCATAATAGCTCGATCTTTAGAAATACCAGCAATTGTTGGAACTGGAAACATTACAAAAAAAGTAAAAAACAATGATTTTTTAATATTAGATGGAATTAATAATGCTATATTTATTAATCCAAAATTATCTAAAATACAAGAGATAAAAAAAATACAAAAAAAATATGAATCAAAAAAAAATAGCTTAAAAAAACTAAAATATCTACATGCAATTACTATTGACGGACATAGGATAGAAATCGGGGCAAATATAGGAACAATTAATGATATTTCTAGTGCAAAAAAAAATGGAGCAGAGTGCATTGGACTATATCGAACAGAATTTCTGTTTATGAATAGAAATTCTTTTCCTACTGAAGAAGAACAATTTAATGCATATAAAATAGTTGCAAAAAAAATGCATAAAAAATCCGTCATTATAAGAACTATGGATATAGGCGGAGATAAAAATTTATCATATATGAATGTTCCCAAAGAAGACAATCCATTTTTAGGATGGCGAGCTATACGTATATCAATGGACAAAAAAGAAATTTTACATGCTCAACTAACTGCAATATTAAGAGCGTCTGTTTTTGGGAAATTAAAAATTATGTTTCCTATGATTATTTCTGTAGAAGAAGTACAAGATTTGAAAGAAGAACTCAAAAAACTAAAATTTGTCCTTAAAAATAAAAAAATACCATTCGATTCTAATATAGAAATAGGAGTCATGATAGAAACACCAGCATCTGCAGTAATCTCGCAACATTTGGCAAAAGAAGTTGATTTTTTTAGCATAGGAAGTAATGATTTAACACAATACACATTAGCTGTTGATAGAGGAAATGACTTAATTTCGAACTTATATAATCCTATGAGTCCACCAGTATTAAATTTAATTCAACAAGTAATCCATTCTTCACATGACACTGGAAAATGGACAAGTATGTGTGGAGAATTAGCTGGAGACGAAAAAGCTACCGCATTATTGCTTGGAATGGGATTAGATAAATTTAGCATGAGTGCTCCAATAATTCCAAAAATAAAAAACATAATTCGAAAAACGAATTTCGTAGACGCTGAAAATTTAGCAAAACATGTTTTGTCTCAATCAACATCAAAAGAAATAACAAATATTATCAACGAACATTTTATAGATAGTTAATAAAAAATTATTCACAGGAAGAAATATGAATTTATTTTCTAATCTCTTTGGCAATAAACATACTATTCATAAAAAAAAAATAAATATTTTTGCTCCATTATCTGGAAACATAGTAAATCTTAAAGAAGTTCCTGATGTCGTATTTTCAAAAAAAATAGTAGGAGATGGAATTGCTATTTTTCCAACAAGCAATATTATACTATCTCCTATTAATGGAATAATCGGAAAAATATTTAAAACATTACATGCGTTTTCAATAAAATCAGATGAAAATAATGCAGAACTTTTTGTACATTTTGGAATAGATACAGTAAAATTAAAAGGTATTGGATTTAAAAAATTAGCTGAAGAAAATCAAATTGTAAAAATAGGAGATCCTATTATTAGCGTAAATTTGTCTCTTTTAAAAAAAACAGCTAAATCTATATTAACACCTGTAGTTATATCAAACATAGAATTGTTTAAAAAAATGGACAAAAAGTCAGGTCAAATTATTGCAGGTGAAACTATAATTTTTTCTATAGAAAAATAAAATTCATAGGTAAGACGGTATATATTTTCCGTTTTACCTATTTTTAATTAAACTTATAAATCTTAATAAAAATTTTATAAATAAAATAATATGAACGAATATATACCTATTACTTATCACATATTTATTACAATTATTTTAGGAGTTATTGGAGGAATAACTGAATTTTTTCCTATCTCATCAACTTGTCATATAATTATTCTTTCTAAATTTTTTAAATTTGAAATCAATGAGATAAAAATTTTAAATTCATTTATACAATTTGGAACATCTCTATCAATATTGTTATATTTTAAAAATACATTTTCTAAATTGTTTTATTCATGTTTTATAAAAAAACGTAAATTTACTTACAAAAACAACTTGTCCTATAGTCATATACTAATTAGCACTATTCCTATAATATTCATGGAAATATTTGTAAGTAAATACATAAAATTTCCATTTAATTCAAAAAACATAACGTTTCCTATTATATTAGGTTCTATATTACTAACATTATCTGAAATATTTAAAAAAAAAACAAAATATAAAAGTAAAAATATAAGTCTATTACAATCGTTTATTATAGGATGTTTTCAATGTTTAGCTTTATGGCCAGGATTTTCTAGATCTTGTTCTACAATTTCGATAGGAATTTTAATAGGAATAAATCAAGGTAAATCTACATATTTTTCTTACATCATATCTGTTCCAATTTTTTTTGGAGCGATGATTTTAGACATATGTAAAAATATTGAAATTATATCATTACATACTATCCCTCTTCTTTTTATAAGTTTTCTCTCTTCTTTTATCACATCAAGTATTTTTATGCAAAAATACTTTAAAATAATCAGCGTTTGCTCATTTATACCATTTATCATTTATCGATTATTACTCTCCTTTATTATTTATCTTTGCATTTATTAATTTTAAATGATTCAATTTTTTTTTCCATTTGTTAATTGCAATTATTCTTAAACGCACTAATTCATTTCGTATTTCAATTCCTGTAAATCCTAAGTATAAAATTGATTTAATAGAAACTTGATTAGCAATATTAAAAGCACTTTGTAAAAAATTACCTTGATACGAATTTTTAATGTTTATATTCTGAGAACTAGATATATATAAATCAATTAAAATAGATAACTTTTGAACTCTAACTGGTTTTCTCCATGCATCTATTTTATTAAAAAATGTAATAATATCTTTTGCAGATCTAAAATGAATGAAATTTAAAAATTTAAAAAAACTAGAAAAAATAACAGATAGGTCTTTTATATAAGAAGGAATACATAAACGTTTGCATAATATCTTTACAAATTTATTTGAAATTTCATCATATATTTCAAATAAAAAACAACGAACATTTTTCGATTGAAATTGACAAATCATATTACATAAATAAGCAAATTTAATATCTATATCTTTATTTAAATTAGAAATTTTTGCAATTTCAAAAAAAAAATTAAATTTAATAAAAAAATTTTTATGATACCTATGAATTTTATAAAATTCATACTGACACACTATATTTATTTCGGGATACACTAAGGATAAAGCATTACAATAATATAACACTTGAAAATATACATGAGGATTACACGTGTTTAGTGCTTTTTTTGTTTCTTTCCAAATTCTATCATGAGTTAAACATAATAATTCTTTATTTTTTACCATATTGATCATTAATTTCATTGTTTCTTGAGCAATCTGAAAACCGAAATGATTAAATTCTGAAGAAAAACGTGCTATTCTAAAAATTCTCAGAGGATCTTCACAAAATGCAAGAGAAATATGTCGGAAAATTCTATTTTGTAAATCTTTTAATCCACAAAAAAAATCAATATAATTTCCATCCTTATCTTGAGCTATAGCATTTATTGTCAAATCTCTTCTTATTAAATCTTCTTGTAAAGTAGTCTTTCTGCAATAAAAAGTAGTAAATCCTGTATAACCTGTTCCCATTTTTCTATCAATCCTAGCTAATGAATACTCTTCTTTACTATATGGATGCAAAAATACGGGAAAATCTTTTCCCACTTGTTTAAAATTCATATTTAATAACATTTTCGGAGTAGCTCCAGTAATAACCCAATCTCTATCTTTAATTGGAATATGTAATAATTTATCTCGAACAGCACCTCCTACTAAATATATTTTCATACATAATCTCTCTCTATAAATTGATAAAAACTTTTTTAAAAAACTACTAATAAAAATATTTAAAAATTTTATTTTCAATAAAAATAATAATATATTAAAATATAAGATTAAATAAAGTTTAATTATATTTTTATCTAAAATATTGAATTCACAATAAATATCATTTCTATAAAAAGGTTAAAATGAAAAAACATAATTCTTTATTTTCCACTATTCCAAAAATCCGTGTTAAAACAGCAATAAATTCACTAAAATTAGGAAATGGAGCAATAGTTTTAGATGGAATAAATCGAGAAAATGAAGGAGATATAATTTTTCCAGCAGAAATAATAACTGTTAGACAAATGGCATTGACAATTCGATACGGAAGTGGAATTGTATGCCTTTGCATCACTGAGTCTAAACGTAAACAATTAGAATTACCGTTCATGGTAAAAAATAATACAAGTAAATTTGGAACTAATTTTACTATAACGATAGAAGCTGCTCAAGGAGTATCCACTGGAGTATCTGCTAAAGATCGAATAACAACTATTCGAACAGCTATAAAAGACAATGCAAAACCACAAGATTTAAATAGACCTGGACATATATTTCCGCTACAAGCGCACAAAAATGGAATTTTTGGACGATCTGGTCATACAGAAGCAACCATAGAACTAGTCACATTAGCTGGATTTAAACCGGTTGGAACATTATGCGAATTAACAAATAAAGACGGATCCATGTCAAAATTATCTGAAATCATAAAATTTTCTAAAATACATAAAATTCCAATTTTAACTATTCAAGATTTAAAAGAATATATCAAATTTTATAAATAAAAAATATATAAACACATATCTTTTAATTTAAAATAAAGATTAATTATTTAATGTGTTTTAATATATACCTATAATTTTGTATTAATGTCTAAAATTAAATCGATTTTAAATCACTAATAGACCATTTGGGATATACAAAAATTTCTAAATTAAAATTGCTAAATTTTTTAAATCGCAACATACCTACATATGCAATCATTGCTCCATTATCGGTACATAATTCTGCTCTAGGATAAAATACTTCTCCTCTAATATCATTAATCATATTATTCATTTGTTTTCTCAATTCTGTATTGACACTAACACCTCCAGAAACTACTAAAGTAGAATAATTCAATTCTTTTAAAGCTTTTTTACTTTTTGTAACTAAAACGTCTATAACTGAATTTTCAAATTCTTTAGCAATATTTGCACGAGTTTGCAAACTATTTCCTTCCGATTTTATAACATTAGAAACAAAAGTTTTTAAACCAGAAAAACTAAAATTTAAATTGTTTTGATTTATCAT
Source organism: Buchnera aphidicola (Nurudea yanoniella) (assembly GCA_039829995.1). NCBI lineage: Bacteria > Pseudomonadati > Pseudomonadota > Gammaproteobacteria > Enterobacterales > Erwiniaceae > Buchnera > Buchnera aphidicola. The sequence continues at coordinate 58,860 of CP140036.1, read as the reverse complement.
TGGACGTGGAAAATTAAAATAACCAGATATTCCCGATTTTGCTAAATTAGATAAATTAGGCCCTCCTGGATAATCTAGTCCTAATAATTTAGCTACTTTGTCAAATGCTTCGCCTACAGCATCATCTAGTGTTTCTCCTAATAATTCATATTTTCCAATATTCCATGCATTAATTAATTGTGTATGTCCTCCAGATACCAATAATCCTAAAAATGGAAATTTTGGTTTTTTTATTTCCAACATAGGAGTTAATAAGTGACCTTCCATATGATTCACTTGAATGGTAGGAATATTTAAAGAAAAAGCTAATGCAGTAGATAAAGATGCTCCTACTAATAAAGAACCAACTAATCCAGGTCCAGCTGTATAAGCAATACCATCTATAGAATGTTTATCAATATAGCAATTTTGTAAAATATCTTTAATTAAAAGTGATAACATTTCAAGATGTTTTCTAGAAGCTAATTCAGGGACTATACCTCCATAAAAATTATGAAGATAAGATTGATTATATAATTTATTTATAATAATACCTTGAACATCATCATATACTGCAATTCCAGTATCATCACAAGAAGTTTCAATTCCCAATATTCGCATATATTTAAAAACTCGTATTTTTATTAATTAACAGTTTAACTATTTCATATCATTTAATTAAAAATTACTATTATTTTTTTAAAAAAAATACGAATATTAACTAACAAATTATCCTAATTATTTTAAATAAAAAATAACTTCTCATTTTTATATACATAAAATGTTCAATATAATGTTAATATCTTGTAATAAATTTCAATTTATACATAATTTTTAAAATTTTAAATCAAAAAAGGAAAATATATAATTATGCCTATAATTAAAATACGAGAAAATGAACCTTTCGACGTAGCTTTAAGAAGATTTAAAAGGTCCTGTGAAAAAGCCGGAATTCTATCGGAAATCAGAAGAAGAGAATTTTATGAAAAACCAACTACCGAAAGAAAAAGAGCAAAAGCATCTGCAATAAAACGTTTAGCAAAAAAATTATCTCGAGAAAATTTAAAAAAAATTCGAATGTATTAATATTAAAATTTAAAAAATATACATTAATTAATTGATCGTACCTTATTAAAGTACGGTCAAAACCGACATTAAAAAACACATGAAAGGAATAATTCCTAAACATTTTATTAATGAATTATTACATCAAACTAACATTATCGATGTAATAAAAGAAAGAATATCACTTAAAAGAAGTGGAAAAAATTATAATGCGCTTTGTCCATTTCATAAAGAAAATACACCATCTTTCACTATAAATCGCGAAAAACAATTTTATTATTGCTTTGGATGTCACGTACACGGAAATACAATCGATTTCTTAATGAATTATGATAAATTAACTTTTATAGAAAGTATTGAAGAATTAGCAAATATTAATGGATTAAAAATCCCATATACAAAAGAATATCCTACTCAAATATTTAATTATGAACAACGTAACAACTTATACCTTATAATAGAAAAAATATCGTATATTTATCACAATAATATATTTCAAGAAAAATATGCATATGAATACTTAGTAAATCGTGGTATTCACATATCAATGATTCAATATTTTAGAATTGGATTTTCTACTAAAAACTTAAAAAATATAGAAAAAACAATAAAAATTAATAATTTTAAATTAAAAGAACTAATAGAAACTGGAATATTACTAATTAATAAAAACGGATATAAATACGACCGATTACAAGAAAGAATAATTTTTCCTATTAGAAATAAAAATGGAAAAGTAATCGGTTTCGGAGGAAGATCAATAAAAAAAAATAATCCAAAATATATTAATTCTCCTGAAACACAAATATTTCAAAAAAGTCGAAATATATACGGATTATTTGAAGTACTTAAACAAAATCCAAAACCAAAAAAACTACTAGTTGTTGAAGGATATTTAGACGTTATAACATTATTTCAATTCAAGATCAATTATTCTATTGCTTTACTAGGAACATTTATTACAAGTTATCAAATACAGCTATTATTTCGAGTTACAAACACTATTATATATTGTTATGATGGAGATATTGCTGGAAAAAAAGCGGCTTGGAGAACTCTGAAAATAACCTTACCTTATATAAATGACGGTAAAAATATTAAATTCATTTTTTTACCTCATGGAGAAGATCCAGATACAATTATTAGAAAAGAAGGAAAAGAAAAATTTAAAAAACGTATAAAAAATGCTACAAATCTATCAAAATTTCTATTTAAAAAATTATTTAAAAATATAGACCTAAGTTCAGTAAATGAACGATTTTATTTATGTTCTAAAACAGTTCCTTTTATTAATCAAATTCCAGGAAAAATTACTCGCATACATTTACTTTATAAATTAGGAACTCAAATAGGAATTCCAGATATAAACGTTTTAAAAAAACTAAATACCGAAAAAATATACAATGAAAATTGTATGAAAAAAAATGAATATACGAGCACAGAAAAAATAACTATACGTATTTTAATTGGACTGTTACTTCAAAATCCACAACTAGTAAATATCATACCATCTACGAAATTTTTAAGAAACTTTCAATCAATAGGATTGTTTATATTTTTAGATTTAATAAAAAAATGTATTGCATTTCCTAATTCTAATACTGGTCAAATTTTAGAAACATATAGAAATACAAAAATTTTTGATAAATTAAATCAATTAGCTACATGGAATCATATGATCGCAGAAAATCAAATACCTAAAGTTTTTTCAGATTCACTAAAAAACCTCTATAATAGAACATTAGAAAATAAAAAAAACAAATTAATTATAAAAGAAAGACAAATGGGATTAAAAAAAGATGAAAAAAACGAACTATGGTTAATTAGTAAAAAATTAACAAAACGCAGTTTACCAAAAATAAATAGCTTAAAATAACTAAATTATAATTAAAAATACACAATATATTTTCAAATAATTTGAAAATATTTATCTCCCAAACTGTTTTCGATATAATTAAAATGTATTAATTATATCCAAAAATATGGACATTATTTTATGGAGCATAATCCTAAATCACAACTTAAACTACTAGTTACTCATGGAAAAGAACAAGGATACTTAACTTATACCGAAGTGCATGATCATTTACCAAATGATATTATTAATTCAGATCAAATAGAAGATATCATTCAAATGATTAATGACATGGGTATTCAAGTAGTAGAAGAAGCACCAAATTCCGATGATCTTATACTACAGGAAATAAGACATACAGATGCAGATGAAGATGCAGTCGAAGCTGCTGCGCAAGTATTATCGAACGTAAATTCTGAATTAGGTCGAACTACTGATCCAGTAAGAATGTACATGCGCGAAATGGGGACAGTTGATTTATTAACAAGAGAAGGTGAAATTGATATAGCTAAAAGAATAGAAGAAGGAATTAATCAAGTCCAATCTTCCGTAGCAGAATATCCTAAATCAATAACTTACCTATTAAAACAATACCATAAAGTAGAATTAGGAGAGCTTAAACTAACAGATCTGATCAATGGATTTATAGATCCTAATCTAGAAGAATTTTTTTCGCCTATTTCCCATAATATTGGATCAGAATTTATGGAAGAAGGAGTTATTCATAATAATGATGATGATAATTTAGATGAAACTAATGAAAATGATCATCAAATTGATCCAGAATTAGCTCGAGAAAAATTTATTGCATTAAAAAACCAGTATATCACTACCAATAATACGATAAAAAATAAAAATAGAAATCATAAAGATTCGTTAGTTGAAATTCACAATTTATCGGAAATATTTAAACAGTTTAGATTAGTTCCGAAACAATTTAACTGTCTCGTAAAAAATATGCAACATATGATGAAACGTATTCGAATACAAGAAAAAAATGCAACTGCATTACGTTTAAAATATTGTCTAATTCCTAAAAAAATTTTTAAAATTTTTTTCATAAAAAAAATAACCAAAAAAAAATGGAAAAAACTTTCAAAATATGAAGAAAAACCATGGTTTGGAGAATTAAATAAAGTTAAAGAAAAACTTGGCACTATTACAAAAGAACTAGTTAATATTGAAAAAAGTACAGGATTAACTATAAAACAAATAAAAGATATTAATAAAAAAATGTCAATAGGGGAAAAAAAAGCTCAAAAAGCAAAAAAAGAAATGGTTGAAGCAAATTTAAGATTAGTTATTTCAATCGCAAAAAAATATACAAACAGAGGATTACAATTCTTGGACTTAATTCAAGAAGGAAATATAGGACTAATGAAAGCTGTAGATAAATTTGAATATAGAAGAGGATATAAATTTTCAACATATGCAACCTGGTGGATAAGACAAGCTATTACTCGTTCTATTGCAGATCAAGCAAGAACTATTAGAATACCAGTACATATGATAGAAACTATTAACAAACTAAACAGAATTTCAAGACAAATACTACAAAAAATAGGTCGAGAACCAACACCTGAAGAATTATCAGAACGCATGTTAATTCCAGAAGAAAAAATACGAAAAATATTAAAGATAGCGAAAGAACCAATATCTATGGAAACTCCTATCGGAGAAGATGATGACTCTCATTTAGGAGATTTCATAGAAGACACTACATTAGAATTACCTTTAGACTCGGCTACTTCAGAAAATTTACGATCTGCTACACATAATGTTTTAGCAGGGCTAACTGCTCGAGAAGCTAAAGTTCTTCGGATGAGATTTGGAATAGATATGAATACAGATCATACATTAGAAGAAGTTGGAAAACAATTTGATGTTACTCGAGAAAGAATACGTCAAATAGAAGCTAAAGCTTTGCGAAAATTACGGCATCCTAGTCGATCAGAAATACTACGTAGTTTCTTAGATGATTAAATATTAAAATTATTCTAAAACGTCAAATTAAAGCTTCCTATAAAAAAGGAAGCTTTAATTTATTTAATACAAAATTTTTGAAATTAGTATCATGAAGGCATTAATATTTATAAATAAATTCAGAAAATCTATATAAATAAATTAATTTTTAAACACAAAAATATTTTTTAATAAAAAAATAAATTTGAAATTTATTAAACATAATTGCTTAAAAACATTATAAAATCAACTAAAATTTTAAAATTTATACCATATATTATTTAGAAATATCATCAATATAAACAGATTTTAATATTATAGAACCTGGACTAATACTGACATTCGATCCTATTTCAATATTTCCTAATATTATTGCTCCTGTTCCTATTGTAACGCCTTTATTAATTTTTGGACAAAAAATATTCTTTGTTTGTTTCGTATATGTAAATGTAAATGATTTCTTTTTAGAACAATCGTTTTTTATGAAAGTTGTTCTTCCAATAACAATTCCACAAGCATGATCTAAATTAATTCCATATCCAATCTCAGAAGCAGGATGAATGTCTATAGAAAATTCATATGATATGCAATTTTGAAAATATATAGCTAATTCTATTCTGTTCTTCTTCCACAGAAAATTACTAATACGATATAATTGTAATGCATGAAATTCTTTCGAATATAAAAATAGAATTACGTAGCATTCTATCGATACATCACTGTTATACATTTTTTGCATATCTTTTATTGCAAAAAAAACAATTTCAAAATTAGAACTGTATATTCTATGTATAATATCTCTTAGAGACATAGAAGAAATAATTGTGTTTCCTACCTTACTTGATAAAACATAACTTAATGCTTCACTAAAATTTTTATGATTCAATACATGAGAATGATAAAATCCTGATAATAAAGTATCTCTTTCAGAAAGAATTTGAACTTCAGATAAAATCTGATTCCATATTAACTCTACTTCTTCAAACAAAAAATTTCTCCGAATTAAAAAATAAATATTATTTAAAATATTTTATGTATAATTAGTTATTCAAAAATTTTATAATATTATAAAACTAATCATCTTATAAAATAAAAAACAATTAATATGTAAATTACATCAGATTATATATAATCTTTTAATAATCTTAAAATATGTTCTTTATTATCAAAGAAATTCTATAAAAATTAAATTTTAAACACAAAAGTATCCATTTATTTGAATAATTTATAAAATTATTTAATTACTAAAAAAAATATATTGTTTTTATATTTTATCTTACATGTAAATAAAAAACTTTTTTTAGTACAAATAATTTTTAAATTCTTAAATAATACATGATTTTTATATAAACATAAAAGTATATAAATTTAAATTCGCTATACAATTTTCAAAAAATCGTTATCATAAATTATGATATAAATATAAATAATATTTCAAAAAACTTAAAAATTTTTGCAAATAGTTATTAAAAATTTCTCATTATAAATATTAATTAAAAATTCGATTCGTATTATAAAAATTTATATTTTAATTTCTAAAAAAATATTAAGATTTTATATTTAATTCTTTTTTTATCTCTTTAAGAAATTTTCCAGTTTGTTCAGGAGAAACTCCTCCTTTTACATTTCTTTTTTTTAAAATTTCTTCTAATTTTAAGTTTTTATATATGTCGTTTTCAATACATTTGCAATGTTTTTTTAATGTATCTAAAGTTAATTTTTCTAATGGAACATTTCTTTTCATTGCTTCTAATACTATTTTTCCAACTATATAATGTGCATCTCGAAATGGTATGCCTTTTTTAACTAAATAATCAGCTAATTCAGTAGAATTAGAATAATTTTGACTAGCTGCTTTTAAACAAATAGAATAATTAACTGTTAAATTTTCTAAAATCAAAATAGACATTAAAATACAATTACTCCAAGTTTCTAATGAATCAAATAATCCTTCTTTGTCTTCTTGCATATCTTTGTTATATGCTAAAGGTAAACCTTTTAAAATTACTAGAATATTTACTAAAAATCCTATTACCCTTCCAGATTTAGATCTAATAATTTCTAATGCATCAGGATTCTTTTTTTGAGGCATAAGAGATGAACCTGATGTAATTGTATCAGATAGTATTATGAATCTAGATTCAGAAGAATTAAAAAATATCATATCTTCAGAAAATCTAGATAAGTGAATCATACCTATAGATGCAACTGAAGCTAATTCTATAACATAATCTCGATCTGATACACTATCTAAGCTATTTTTAGTAGCTGATATAAAACCCATATCTCTAGCTAATTTATCTCGATCAATATTCCATGCAGTACCAGAAAGAGCACCACAACCTAATGGACTAAAATTTAATCGCTTTAATAAATCTCGTAAACGATCTTCATCTCTATTTAACATTTCTACATAAGCTAGACACCAAAAAGAAAATGTAATAGGTTGAGCTCTTTGTAAATGCGTATATCCAGGCATAATAACATTATTGTTTTCTTCAGACACTTTAATAAGAGCTATCTTAAATTTTTTAATTTGACTTAACAAAATTTTAACTTTGTGTATGCACCATAATTTTAAATCGGTAGTTACTTGATCATTTCTACTGCGCCCGGTATGTAATTTTTTTCCAATAACTCCTACCCGTTTGATCAATTCTTTTTCTACCCAACTATGCACATCTTCTGAATTACTTTTTAGTAAAGAAGTGGGATTTTTTTTAACTACATTCCATAAAGCGTTTAAAGCACATTCAATTTTTTTCTGTTCTTCTATTGTTAATACATTAACACTTAGCAACGCCTTTGACCAAGATATAGAAGAAAAAATATCTTGCTCTACTAGTTTATAATCAATATTTAAAGACGAATTAAATTTTTTAAAAAAAGAATCACCTTCATGTAAAAATCGTCCCCCCCACAACATTTTATATTTTCCCCATTAATTGATTACATTATCATGTTACTTCAAACATAAAATTTTATCTAAACACTTGTTTAAATTAATTAGAATTTTTATTAATTGCTCTAATTCTCGAAGGTAAAGAAAAAAGTTTTATAAAACCATATGCATCGGATTGACAATATACATCATCTAAACCAAACGTAGCATAATCTTTAGTGTATAAAGAATTAGGTGAACATTTTTGAAGAGAAGTCACTTGTCCTTTATACAATTCTAAAATTACTTCTCCATTTAATTCTGAAGATAACACATCAGCAGACGCTTGAATAGATTTACGAATAGGACTAAACCAGTTTCCATTATAAATTACATATGACATTTCTAATCCAAGTATTTGCCTCCATTTAAAACTATCTCTATCTAATACTAACTGTTCAATCGCACGTAATGCATTAAATATAATTGTTCCTCCTGGAGTTTCATAACAACCTCGAGATTTCATACCTACTAAACGATTTTCAATTATATCCACACGGCCAATTCCATGTCTCGAGCCTATAATATTTAATTTTTGCAAACATTGAAAAGGTGTTAAAAAATTTTCATTAACTTTTATTACACAACCATTTTTTATGGTTAAAGACACTACTTCAGGTTTATTCGGAGCCTTTTTAGGATCGATAGTCCATACCCAACAATTTTTTATACATCGATTCCATGGATCTTCAAGGATTCCACCTTCAGTTGAAATATGCCATGCATTTTCATCTCTACTATAAATTTTTTCAACAGTGGCTGTTGTTTTTACATTTTTTTTACTTAAATATAATAATAACTCTTCACGTGAACGTAAATTCCATTCTCTCCAAGGAACAATAACTTTCAATTGAGGTGCTAATGCAGCATATGTCGTTTCAAAACGGACTTGATCATTTCCTTTTCCAGTAGCACCATGACATAAACCATCTGCTCCTAATTGTAATGCAATTTCTACCTGTTTTTTAGCTATAATAGGACGAGCTAACGCTGTTCCTAACAAATAATTTCCTTCATATAATGCACCTGTTTTTAATGTAGGATAAACATAATTTTTTACAAACTCTTCTTTCAAATCAACAACAATACACTGAGATGCTCCAGATTGTAACGCTTTTTTTTCAATTTCATATAAATCATTTTTTGATTGTCCAACATCAGCAACATATGCAATTATCTCCGATCCATAATTATCTTTAATCCATGGAATAATGGCCGATGTATCCAAGCCACCTGAATAAGCTAATACAACTTTTTTTATGTTTTTTCTATTACTCATGAAAGTCCTTAAAATTTATATATTACAATTTAAAATTATTATACAAGTTTATAAAAATTTATTTTTATATTTCTGTAAATGTTAAATTACATTTTCTCAAATATTTTATATAATTCGTTTCATTAAAATACAAATTATTTTCTATTTTTACGTTTTCTAGTGTTTTAAAAAAAACAAAAATATTTTAAATGAATGAATTTAAAATAAAATTATTTCCTAAAAATGCAATCAAATAAATATCATTTCTTCATTAATGGAAAATTAAAATGAAAATTTCAAATTATACAATTCATTAATATTAATTTTAAAAAACTACTTACCAATATTAAACTTATTTTTGTTTAATTCCTAAAACATGACAAATAGAAATTACCATATCTGATCTATTTAAAGTATAAAAATGAAAATCTCGAATTCCTTCTTTATAAAGTACCTTTACAATATCTATAGCTATACTCGTTCCAATAATTTCGCTTTTTTTAAAATTACCTTCTAATCCATCAAACATATGATGAATCCAAATTGGAATTTTTACATTACTCATTTTAGAAAATCGACATAATTGTTCAAAATTAAAAATAGGAAAAATACCAGGAATAATATTTATTGTAATACCATTACGCATACATAAATCTCTAAATTTTAAAAAATGAGTCACACTAAAAAAAAACTGAGTAATAGCACGATTAGCACCAGCATCAATTTTTTTTTTCAAATTAATTATATCCATTTGCATATTAGAAGATTCAGGATGTATCTCTGGATAAGCAGCAACTGAAATATCAAAATTAGCAATACGTTTTAATAATTTTATTAAATCCACAGCATACATTGTAGATTTTTCTTGAAAGTTTTTAATATCTCCTCGTAAAGCTAAAATATGACGAAAACCATTGTTCCAATATTTGTTAGCAATTTCTATTAATTTTTCTTTAGTTATATTAGAGCAAGTAAGATGTGGAACAACTTCAACATCAATTTGATTTTTTAATTCATTTGAAATATCATATGTATTATTTCTTGTCCCAAAAAAAGCACCACATGTTACCGAAAAAAAAGAGGGATTTAAACACTTTAACTTTTGAACTGTTTTTAAAAGATTTTTTCGTGATATTTGATCTTTAGGAGGAAATAATTCAAATGAAATATTAATTTTTTCGCGAACATTGACTAAATATTCATTTAATATTTCATGATAATGAATATCAAAAACATGCATATTATAATTCCTATAAAAAATAAAAAATAAAAATTAGAAATCCATATAATTCGAATTAACAAATTATAAAATAATTATTATTTGTTAGTAAATTACTAATCTCTTAATACAAAAACCTTTAAAACATATTTTATATCATATAAAACTGATAATATTTTATACAATATCACATAATAAAGCACAAAAAAAATGATACATGCAAACCAATCATTAAAAAAATTTCATACATTTAAAATTAATACATATGCTAAAAAAATAATCATAATTAAAAACATACATACTTTAATTAAAACTTGGAATATGTGTCAAAAAAAACACTCTTTTATATTTTTAGGTGAAGGAAGTAATACATTATTTTCTAAATATTATAATGGAATCGTTGCAATTAATAAAATTTCAGGAATTACAATTTCAGAAAATGATAAAAATTGGCTGATAAATGCAAAAGGAGGAGTAAAATGGCATGATTTAGTTGTACATACATTAAAATTAGGAATTTATGGATTAGAAAATTTAGCTTTTATTCCCGGAACAGTAGGTGCAGCTCCCATTCAAAATATAGGAGCATATGGAGTAGAATTTAAAGATGTATGCGAATATGTAGAAATTTTTTCTTTAATAAACTTTAATAAGATTAAAATACAGGCTAAACATTGTATGTTTAAATATAGAAATAGTATTTTTAAAAAAATATATTGTTATAACCATATAATTTTATCTGTTGGAATTAAACTGAAAAAAATTTGGATTCCGAATACAAATCATTTATTATTTCAAAAATCACGTAATAAACATATAACTGCTTTAAAAATTTTTAATTACATAAAAAAAATTAGGAGAGAAAAACTACCTAATTTAAAAAAAATAGGAAATGCTGGAAGTTTCTTCAAAAATCCTATAATTAAAAAAAAATATATTGAAAAATTATTTTATAAATACAAAAATATACCTTATTATCCTGAAAAAAATAATTTTGTAAAACTATCAGCGGGATGGCTAATTGAAAAATGTAAATTGAAAGGATATTCAGTAGGAGGAGCGCAAGTATATAAAAAACAAGCTCTAATATTGATTAACAGACATAATTCCACAGCGCGAGATATATTAACTTTAGCGGAAATAATACAAAAAAAAGTGAAAGAAAAATTCAATATTTTTCTTGAAAAAGAAATTAATATCATCGGAAAAAACAATGTTTTATAATAAAAACAAGGAAAACTTATATAAAATGAATTAAAAAAATAATAAATATATAATTCATAATACTAAAATACTACTTAAATTTTATAAATTTAACATAATTTATTTCATGTTCAAAATTTTTGTTTATAATGAGATTAGCATATTGTTTTGTAAAAAAAATGTTTTCCTTTAAATTTTTATAATTAATCTTATACCATACTCTAATAGCATAATTTATTGCATCATTTAAAGACATTTTAAAATAAAAATTAAAAAAAGAACGTGGATAAAACTTAGAAATTTTTCTTAAACGTAAAAACCGATTTAGATACCATTCTATCAAAAATTCATCCTTTGCATCCATGTAAATTGAAAAGTTAAAAAAATCTGAAAAATAAAAAGAACCATCTTTTTGTGTTATGTAAAAATAAGGATTTAAAATATGTAAACCTTCTATAATGAAAATATCAGATTTTTGTACAATTTTATTACAACTTGGAACAATATTCTGAAAAAAATGAGAATAAACAGGAATATTTATGTTTTGGATACCAAATGTAATATCTAAAAAAAATTTTTTTAATCTATAAATATCATATGTTTTAGGAAATCCTTTTTGTTCCATCAATCCTAAATTGTTTAAAATTTCATTAGAATATAAAAAACTATCTGTTGTAATTATAGAAATATTTTTATTAGTAAAATATTTTTTTAATCCTTTTTGTAATATACGAGACATAGTACTTTTTCCAACAGATACACTTCCGGTTATTCCTAAAATATAAGGTTTTGTATTCTTATTCTCACTTGAGTATGAATTAACTAAATCATTATACAAAATATCTTTAACTAAATATTTTAAAATATTTTCAATGTTTTTATCTAACTCTACAGTCTTCATAAAAAATAACATTTCATTTGAAATACTTTTAAAATACTAGTTTAAAACTATAAAAACAATAATTTTTATAAAAATCATTTAAAAAATCATTTTTATAAACATATAAAAATTTTGAAAATTTTTCTTAAAAAAATAATAGTGGATTAGTATAAAATTTTTATTGCATAAAATTAAATCTATACGTAATATATTAGTGATAAATGCCGGCTTAGCTCAATAGGTAGAGCAACTGACTTGTAATCAGTAGGTAACCAGTTCGATTCCGGTAGCCGGCAAAAAATAAATATTGAAATATAAAAATTTGGTGGGATTCCCGAGTGGTTAAAGGGAGCAGACTGTAAATCTGCCGTCATAGACTTCGAAGGTTCGAATCCTTCTCCCACCAAAAATTCGTTTTTCAATTTTAATTTAAAAATTATTTCTTAATATGCGAACATCGTATAATGGATATTACCTCAGCCTTCCAAGCTGATGATGCGGGTTCGATTCCCGCTGCTCGCTAAAAAAATCGCTGATATAGCTCAGTATGATAGAGCACACCCTTGGTAAGGGTGAGGCCCCCAGTTTGAATCTGGGTATCAGCAAATAAATAACTATTAATTTTTAAAATTTTTTAAAAAATAATAAATCCTTAACATTTAAAACTCACATTAAATTATCTTTTTCATAAAAAATTAAAAAGCTTAAATACCACTTCGATTAATAAATTTAAATTATTTTAAACATTCATATATTTTATATACATGATTTCATTAGAAAATATTAATTCTATATAATTTATGTAAATTAATAATATTTAAATAATTTTGTTAAATCATAACTTTTATCACATACCACATATACTAAATTACATTGAAATACATTAATTTATACTAAAATAAAAAATTTTCATCTAATAATTTTATATTTTTATTCAATAAAAAAACTATGTTTTATAATAAAATTATACAATATACCTTTATAATCAATTTACATCATAGGATAATAAATGATAAAAAAAACAAAAATTTACAATAAAATCAAAATTTTAAATATAATAAAATGGATCAGTATAGGAATACTAATAACATTGATATTTTTAAATAATTACTATGATTTCAATTTATCTTTTACTTTGCATACCATCATAACAATATTTTTAATTAGTTCAATTAGTGTACTAATGTTTTCAATAAAAAAATGGAAAAAAATAACTTTATTAATACAAGAAACTAAAAAAGAAACTAAAAAAATAACTTGGCCTAGTTTTAAAGAAACACTTCACATAACTATTATTGTAATAATTGCAACTTTTTTAATTTCTTTAATTTTATGGGGATTAGATAATTTTTTAATCCGACTAGTATCATTTTTAATTAGTTTAAGGATATAATATGTATAAAAATCCTAAGAAACGGTGGTACGTATTGCAAGCATTTTCTGGCTTTGAAAGTCGTGTTATGCAATCAATACAAGAACATATAAAGCTAAATAACATGGAAAAATTGTTTGGAGACGTCATGGTTCCAACTGAAGAAGTTGTAGAAATTAAAGCAGGACAACAAAAAAAAAGTGAGTATAAATTTTTTCCAGGATACGTATTAATTCAAATGATAATGAATGACTCAAGTTGGCATTTAATTCGAAGCATACCACGTGTATTAGGATTTATAGGAGGTACTTCTGATAAACCTTCTCCAATAAGTGACAAAGAGGTAAACATTATAATTAATCGACTTAAACAAATTGGAAATAAACCTCGACCTAAAACATTATTTGAACCGGGAGAAATGGTTAGAGTAAATGATGGACCTTTTTTAGATTTTAATGGAATAGTAGAACAAGTAGATTATGAAAAAAATCGATTAAAAGTATCAGTTTCTATATTTGGAAGATCAACTCCCGTAGAATTAGATTTTGGACAAGTTAAAAAAAATTAAATAGTACTTTTTAATAATTTTAAAATACAACATAAAAATATACATACTTTGAAAACAAGGGAAAATATGGCAAAAAAAATACAATCTTATATAAAATTACAAGTTTCCGCAGGAATGGCTAATCCTAGTCCTCCGGTAGGGCCAGCTTTAGGACAAAAAGGTGTAAATATTATGGAATTTTGTAAATTATTTAATGTGAAAACTAATAATTTAGAAAAAGGATTACCTATTCCTACTATAATAACTGTATATTCAGATAAAACATTTTCTTTTATTACTAAAACACCTCCTGCTTCTATTTTACTAAAAAAAATGGTAGGAATTAAATCTGGCTCTTCTAAACCTAATACTGAAAAAGTCGGAGAAATAACTTATCAACAAATAAAAGAAATTGCAAAAATAAAAGAAACTGATATGACTGGATCCAATATTGAAAATATGACTAAATCTATTATAGGAACTGCTCATTCTATAGGTTTAACCATAAAAGGAAAATAAATGAAAAAAATTACTAAAAAAATGCAATTTATGCATACTTTAGTTAAAAATAAAAAAAATTTTGACATTGAAGAAGGCATTGAATTACTAAAAAAAATGGCTATTTCTAAATTTAATGAAAGTATAGATGTATCTATTAATTTAAGTATTAATCCTAAAAAATCTGATCAAAATATCCGGGGAAGTACTGTATTACCTCATGGTATAGGAAAAATTATAAAAGTAGCAGTTTTTACTCAAGAAAAAAACTTTGAAATCGCCAAAAAATGTGGCGCAGAATACGTAGGTCTTCATGATTTAATCGAAAAAATACAAAAAAACAATATTGATTTTAATATTGCAATTGCCTCTGTTGATGTCATGCATTTTGTAAATAAATTAGGTCCAGTACTAGGACCTCGTGGTTTAATGCCTAATACAAAATTAGGAACAGTAACTAATGATATTAAAACTGCAATTAAAAATGCAAAAATCGGTCAAATAAATTATAAAAATGATAAAAATGGAATCATACATACATCAATAGGAAAAATTAACTTTTTAAATAAAAACATACAAGAAAATTTACACGTTTTATTAAAATCTTTAAAAAGATTGAAACCGAAAACTTTAAAAGGATCATATATTAAAAAAATTACTCTTTCAACAACAATGAGTTTAGGTATAAATATTAATTTCAATAACTTAAACTATGTAGTGATTTAATTTTACTTTACTCTATAAAAAAAATTCTTTATACTGAAAGATTCATTTCATAAATTAACATCTAAATTTAACACTTTCAGTGTAAATAATATTTAAATAATGCTTGCTTGCTATCTAAACTTTAAAATATATAATTTTAATTATTCTATTATCATTTAAATAAAAAGAATTAAAATATGTAAAAATTATACGAATGAAATTATTAGTTTTTATTTTTAATAAAATCATGTCTATAGTTTTTATTAAATTTAGGAGCACTTAAATTAATGGTATTGAACTTTCAGAAAAAAAAAGAAATTGTTAAAAAAATTAACAACATAACTAAACAAGCATTATCCATAGTTATTGCTGATTCAAGAAATGTGAAAGTCAATACAATAACTGAATTACGAAAATTAGCTCGAAAAATAGGTATAAAATTAGGGGTTTTTAAAAACAATTTAATAAAATTAGGTATTAAAGATACTAAATTCGAAAACTTAAAAAAACTATTAGTTGGACCAGTACTAATAGGCTACTCTATAGACCATCCAAGAAGTGCAGCAAAATTATTTAAAGAATTTTCCATTAAAAATAATGATTTTAAAATTATTGGAGCTGTATTTGAAGATAAAATATTGTCTGCATCTAATATTAATATATTATCAGATATACCAACATATGACGAAACAATATATCGATTAATGATACTTCTTAAAGAAGCAGCTGTAGGGAAATTAATGCGTGCACTTTTATCTATAAAAAAAATAAAAAGCGAAATATAATTTGTATCTTGTAAATAATACTTAAAATTATTTTTTTAGATATTATAAAGGACAAATATTATGTCTATAACAAAAGAACAAATTTTAGAAGCTATATCAGAAATGTCAGTTATAAATGTTGTTGAGTTGATTTCTGATATGGAAAAAAAATTTGGAATATCAGCGGAAACGTCTATAAATTCTGTATCTCAATCTATTGTAGAACCAATTGAAGAAAAGACAGAATTTGATGTAATATTAAAATCTATCGGTACCAACAAAGTATCAGTTATAAAGGCAGTAAGAAGTGCTACTGGATTAGGACTAAAAGAAGCAAAAGATCTAGTTGAATCAGCTCCTACTGTAATCAAAGAACATATTACTAAAACAGAAGCTGAATCTCTGAAAAAAATATTAGACGAAACCGGTGCCGAAGTAGAAATTAAGTAAAAATTTATACTATTAATTGAAATTATATATTTTAGCAGCTGGTGATTATAAGTCACCAGCCTTTTCTATGTAATTATTTTAAATTATCATCTTTAATATTTATAATAAATAAATTTTTAGTCATACAATTATTTTATTATTCTTTATTTTATAAAAAAATATGTAATTCTCAATGTCACAAAAATAAAAAATTACTAAAATTATTTTTAATAATACGATAAATAATACTCAAATTGACTGACTAATCGAGGAACCCTATGGTTTACTCTTATACTGAAAGAAAACGAATTCGAAAAAATTTTGGAAAACGCAAAAAAGTGCTTGATGTACCATACCTTCTTTCCATCCAACTTGACTCATTTCAAAAATTTATAAAAAAAGACTTAAATACTTTATATGGATTAGAAGCGGCATTTAAATCAATATTTCCTATTTTAAGTTATAACAAAAATGCCGAATTACAATATATCGAATATTTTTTAGGAAATTCCACTTTTGATGTAAAAGAATGCCAAATTAGAGGATCTACTTATTCTGCTCCATTACGTGTAAAACTACGGCTTATAATTTATGAACGTGAAACATTAGAAAGAACTATAAAAACAATAAAAGAACAAGAAGTATATATGGGAGAAATTCCATTAATGACAAAAAATGGAACATTTATCATAAATGGAACTGAAAGAGTAGTAGTATCTCAATTACATCGTAGTCCAGGAGTATTTTTTGATAGTGATAAAGGGAAAACTCATTCGTCTGGAAAAGTACTATATAATGCTCGCATTATTCCATATCGAGGATCATGGCTAGATTTTGAATTTGATCCAAAAGATAATTTATTTATTCGTATTGATAGACGACGTAAATTACCTGTAAGTATTATTTTAAAAGCATTAAATTTAAATATAGAAGAAATTTTAGACATATTTTTTAAAAAAAATACATTTAAAATATTTCAAAAAAAAATAATAATGGAACTAATTCCAGAAAGATTACGTGGAGAAACAGCAACATTTGATATTGTTTGTAATAAAGAAATATATGTAAAAAAAGGGCAACGTATTACTGCTCGACACATTAATGTATTAAAAAAAAATAAAATTAGTTCTATAGAAGTACCAATAGAATATTTAATAGGAAAAGTATCAGCAAAAAATTATTATAATAAAAAAACCAAAGAAATTATTTTATTAGCTAATACTGAATTAAATATAGAAGTAATTAAAAAACTGAAATTAAACGGTTATTCTGAAATTCAAACAATATTTACAAATGATTTAGATCATGGTCCATATATTTCAGAAACGTTAAAAATTGACTCTACTTTTGATCGTTCCAGTGCCTTAATTGAAATTTATCGAATGATGCGTCCTGGAGAACCTCCAACACGAGATGCGACGGAAAATTTGTTTGAAAATTTATTCTTTTCGGAAGAAAAATATGATCTCTCTTCGGTCGGTCGCATGAAATTTAATCGTTCTTTATCAAGAACATATATACAAGGGAAAAATACACTAAGTAAAATAGATATAATTGATGTAATAAAAAAATTAATTGATATCAGAAATGGCAAAGGAAATATTGATGACATCGATCATTTAGGAAATAGAAGAATAAGATCGGTAGGAGAAATGGCAGAAAATCAATTTAGAATAGGATTAATACGAGTTGAAAGAGCTGTAAAAGAAAGATTATCTCTAAGTGACTTAGATACACTTGTTCCTCAAGATATGATTAATGCTAAGCCAATTTCTGCAGCAATAAAAGAATTTTTTGGATCTAGTCAATTATCTCAATTTATGGATCAAAATAATCCGTTATCAGAAATAACGCATAAGCGGCGTATTTCTGCATTAGGTTTAGGAGGATTAACTAGAGAACGAGCTGGATTTGAAGTGAGAGATGTTCATCCAACACATTATGGACGAGTTTGTCCAATTGAAACACCAGAAGGTCCTAATATTGGTTTAATTAATTCTTTATCTGTATATGCTAGAACTAATATATATGGTTTTTTAGAAACACCTTATCAAAAAGTTAAAGACGGTAAAATCACTCATGAAATAGAATATCTTTCGGCTATAGAAGAAGGAAATTTCATCATTGCACAAGCTAATACAAATTTAGATAAAAATAGAAATTTTATCGACGAATTAGTAACTTGTAGATATAAGGGAGAATCTAGTTTATTTCATCCTAGCCAGGTTAATTATATGGACGTTTCTACACAACAAATCGTTTCTGTAGGTGCTTCATTAATTCCATTTTTAGAACATGACGATGCTAATAGAGCTTTGATGGGTGCTAATATGCAACGACAGGCTGTTCCAACATTAATATCAGAAAAACCATTAGTTGGAACTGGGATGGAACGAACTGTAGCTGTAGATTCTGGCGTAACTGAAATAGCTAAAAGAAGTGGAACTGTTCAATACATAGATGCATCAAGAATTATTATTAAAATAAACAAAGAAGAAATGATTCCTGGAGAAGCAGGAATCGATATTTACAACTTAACAAAATATACTAGATCTAATCAAAATACGTGCATTAATCAAATACCTTGTGTATCTCTAGGAGAAAAAATTGAAAAAGGAAATGTGATAGCAGATGGACCATCTACTGATTTAGGTGAATTAGCATTAGGACAAAATATGCGTGTAGCATTCATGCCTTGGAATGGATATAATTTTGAAGACTCTATTTTAATATCAGAAAAAGTAGTTCGAGAAGATAGATTTACTACAATTCATATTCAAGAATTAGCTTGTATTTCACGAGATACAAAACTAGGGCCTGAAGAAATTACATCAGATATACCTAATGTAGGAGAATATGCATTATCTAAATTAGACGAATCAGGAATCGTTTATATTGGTGCTGAAGTAAAAGGAGGAGATATTTTAGTAGGGAAAGTAACTCCAAAAGGTGAAACGCAATTAACTCCAGAAGAAAAATTATTAAGAGCTATATTTGGAGAAAAAGCTTCAGATGTAAAGGATTCATCGTTAAGAGTACCTAATGGAGTATCTGGAACAGTAATTGATATACAAGTATTCACAAGAGATGGAGTTAAAAAAGATAAACGAGCACTAAAAATAGAAGATACACAATTACAACAAGCAAAAAAAGATCTTACAGAAGAATTTAAAATATTCGAATATAGTTTATTTAATCAAATTCAATCTATTTTATTATGTTCTGATATTAAATTAGAAAATTTAAATAAATTACCTAAAAAAGAATGGTTAAATATTCCTGTAAATGATAAAAAAAACAAAAAAAAATTAATACAATTGTCTCGTCAATATAACGATCTTAAAAAAGAATTCGAAAAAAAATTGGAAATTAAACATAAAAAAATTACTCAAGGCGATGACTTAACACCTGGTATTTTAAAAATTGTAAAAGTTTATTTAGCAGTAAAAAGACATATACAACCTGGAGATAAAATGGCTGGTCGTCATGGAAATAAAGGAGTAATTTCAAAAATTAATCCTATAGAAGATATGCCTTATGATCAAAATGGTGTTCCTATAGATATTGTTTTGAATCCTTTAGGTGTTCCATCTAGAATGAACATAGGACAAATTTTAGAAACTCATTTAGGACTAGCATCAAAAGGAATTGGGGATAAAATTAATAAAATGCTGAAATATAAAAAATCTATTAAATCTATTCGGAATTTTATTCAAGCAGCTTTTAACTTAGGAGAAAAAGTTACACAAAAAGTAGATTTAAATACATTTTCGGATGATGAAATTTTATGTTTAGCAAAAAATTTTAAAGATGGCATGCCAATTGCAACACCTGTTTTTGATGGAGCTCAAGAAAAAGAAATAAAAGAACTATTAAAATTAGCAAATCTTCCTACTTCTGGACAAATAACATTATTTGATGGAAGAACTGGAGAAAAATTTGAAAGACCTGTTACTGTTGGATATATGTATATGTTAAAACTTAATCATCTTGTAGATGATAAAATGCATGCGAGATCTACTGGATCTTATAGTTTAGTTACTCAACAGCCATTAGGTGGAAAAGCTCAATTTGGAGGACAAAGATTCGGAGAAATGGAGGTTTGGGCTCTAGAAGCTTATGGAGCTGCTTACACTTTACAAGAAATGCTAACAGTAAAATCAGATGATGTTAACGGAAGAACGAAAATGTATAAAAATATAGTAGATGGAAATTATAAAATGGAACCAGGAATGCCTGAATCTTTTAATGTATTATTAAAAGAAATTAGATCATTAGGTATTAATATTGAATTAGAAAATAATTAGAAAGATTAATACTTATTTTCAAAACTTCTTATTAACTAAATTTGATTATTTCAAACGTTCACTTCTACAGGAACTGATTCGTGAAAGATTTACTAAAAATTTTAAAATCACAAATTAAAACTGATGAATTTGATGCAATAAAAATTGCTCTTGCTTCTCCAGATATGATTCGATCTTGGTCATTTGGAGAAGTTAAAAAACCCGAAACTATAAATTATCGAACATTTAAACCAGAAAGAAATGGATTATTTTGTGCTCGTATTTTTGGACCAGTAAAAGATTATGAATGTTTATGCGGAAAATATAAAAGATTAAAACATCGTGGAGTAATTTGTGAAAAATGTGGAGTAGAAGTAACACAAAGTAAAGTTCGTCGAGAACGTATGGGACATATTGAATTAGCCTCACCTATAGCACATATTTGGTTTTTGAAATCACTTCCATCAAGAATTGGATTATTGTTAGATATGCCATTACGAGATATTGAACGAGTTTTATATTTTGAATCTTACGTTGTTGTTGAAAAAGGAATAACTAATCTTGAAAAACGTCAAATTTTAACTGAAGAACAGTATTTAAATGCATTAGAAGAATTTGGAGATGAATTCAATGCACAAATGGGGGCAGAAGCAATACAATCATTATTAAATAATATGAATTTAAATCAAGAATGTAATATTCTAAAAAAAGAACTACATAATAGTAATTCTGAAACAAAACGAAAAAAATTAACAAAACGTATTAAATTATTAGAATCATTCTTACAATCACATAATAAACCTGAATGGATGATTTTAACTGTATTACCGATTTTACCTCCAGATCTTAGACCCCTTGTACCTTTAGATGGTGGACGATTCGCTACATCAGATTTAAACGATCTGTACCGTCGAGTTATCAATAGAAATAATCGTTTAAAGCGATTATTAGAATTATCAGCACCTGATATTATAGTAAGAAATG
Source organism: Buchnera aphidicola (Nurudea yanoniella) (assembly GCA_039829995.1). Lineage (NCBI taxonomy): Bacteria > Pseudomonadati > Pseudomonadota > Gammaproteobacteria > Enterobacterales > Erwiniaceae > Buchnera > Buchnera aphidicola. Next base: position 36,913 of record CP140036.1, on the reverse strand, counting down.
AAAAACGAATGTTACAAGAAGCTGTAGATGCATTATTAGATAATGGAAGAAGAGGACGAGCTATAACGGGCTCTAATAAACGTCCACTTAAATCGCTATCTGATATGATTAAAGGAAAGCAAGGACGATTTAGACAAAATTTATTAGGAAAAAGAGTAGATTACTCGGGAAGATCAGTAATTACTGTCGGACCATATTTACATTTGCATCAATGTGGATTACCTAAAAAAATGGCTTTAGAATTATTTAAACCATTTATTTATGGAAAACTAGAAATAAAGGGATTAGCAAGTACTATTAAAGCAGCAAAAAAAATGGTAGAACGAGAAGAACCTGTTGTATGGGATATTTTAGATGAAGTAATTCGTGAACATCCAGTATTATTAAATAGAGCGCCTACTTTACATCGATTAGGAATTCAAGCTTTTGAACCGGTTTTAGTTGAAGGAAAAGCAATACAATTACATCCATTAGTATGTGCTGCATATAATGCAGATTTTGATGGAGATCAAATGGCTGTACATGTTCCTTTGACTTTAGAAGCACAATTAGAAGCACGTTCATTAATGATGTCTACAAATAATATTTTATCACCTGCTAATGGTGAACCAATTATTGTACCCTCTCAAGATGTTGTCTTAGGACTGTATTACATGACTCGAAAACGAATTAATGTAAAAGGAGAGGGAATGATACTTAATAATTCTAAAGAAGCTGAAAAAGTTTATCGATTAGGATTAGCGAAACTACATGCGAAAGTAAAAGTAAAAATTGTAGAATACAAATTAATGAATGATGGAAAATTTTTAAGAAAAAAAAAGATAATATCTACTACTATTGGTAGAGCTATACTATGGATGATTGTACCAAAAGGATTACCTTTTTCTATAGTTAATCAAACATTGGGGAAAAAGTCTATTTCTACAATGCTTAATATGTGCTACAGAATATTAGGAATAAAACAAACAGTACGTTTTGCTGATCAAATTATGTATACAGGATTTACTTATGCCGCACGATCTGGAGCATCTGTAGGAATTGATGATATGGTTATTCCAAAAAAGAAAGAAAACATCATTACAGAAGCAGAGATCGAAGTAGCAGAAATACAAGATCAATTTCAATCAGGATTTGTTACTGCAGGAGAAAGATATAACAAAGTTATTGATATTTGGGCTGAAGCTAATGAAAGAGTTGCGAAAGCTATGATGAATAATTTATCAACAGAATATGTTTCTGATAACACTGGAAAATTGATAAAACAAACTTCATTTAATAATATTTTTATGATGGCAGATTCAGGTGCAAGAGGATCTGCTGCTCAAATCCGACAATTAGCGGGAATGCGAGGATTAATGGCAAAACCTGATGGATCTATTATTGAAACTCCAATTACAGCCAATTTTAGAGAAGGACTAAATGTATTGCAATATTTTATTTCTACTCATGGTGCGCGAAAAGGATTAGCTGACACTGCGTTAAAAACTGCTAATTCTGGATATTTAACTCGTCGATTAGTTGATGTTGCTCAAGATTTAGTAGTTACAGAAGACAATTGTAATACAAAAGAAGGGATTATTATGACTGCAGTTATAGAAGGGGGTGAAATTAAAGAACCATTAAGAGAAAAAGTTTTGGGTCGTGTAACAGTAGAAAATATTTTCAAACCTTTGTCTTCTAATATATTAATATTTAAAAATACTCTTTTGAATGAAAAGTGGTGTGATCTTTTAGAAAAAAATTCTATAGATAGTATCAAAGTAAGATCAGTAGTAAATTGTGAAACTAACTTTGGCGTATGTGCATATTGTTACGGAAGGGATTTAGCTAGAGGAAATATAGTGAAAAAAGGAGAAGCTATTGGAGTTATTGCTGCTCAATCTATCGGAGAACCAGGAACACAACTTACAATGAGAACTTTTCATATTGGAGGGGCAGCTTCTCGAGCGGCAACTGAATCAAATATACAAATAAAAACTTTTGGAACTATAAAACTCGAAAATGCAAAATCTATAATTAATTCTGAAGGAAAAATTATAATTACTTCACGTAATGTTGAATTAAAGGTTATAGATGACGTAAACGTGACAAAAGAAAGTTATAAAGTTCCTTATGGAGCTATAATAGCGAAAAAAAACGGAGAACAAGTACAATCAGGTGAAATAATAGCAAAATGGGATCCTCATACAATTCCGATAATTTCCGAAGTTCATGGATATGTAAAATTTGTTGACATGATAGATGGTCAAAGTATTACAAGGCAAACTGATGAACTTACTGGTTTAACATCTATAGTTATACTTGATACATCAGAAAGAACAATTGTTGGAAAAGATTTACGACCATCATTGAAAATAGTTGATTCTACTAATAACCACGTTTTAATACCTGGAACTGAAATGCCTGCACAATATTTTTTACCTAGTAAAACTATAGTGCAAATTGATAATAATGTACAAATAAAATCAGGAGATACTTTAGCTAGAATTCCTCAAGAATCTGGAGGAACCAAGGATATTACAGGAGGATTACCTAGAGTAGCTGATTTATTTGAAGCGCGTCGACCAAAAGAACTAGCTATTTTAGCTGAAATAAGTGGATTTATTTCTTTTGGAAAAGATACTAAAGGAAAAAGAAGATTAATTATTACACCATATGATGGAGGAAATCCTTATGAAGAAATGATTCCAAAATGGAGACAATTGAATGTATTTGAAGGAGAAAGAATTGAAAAAGGAGATATTATATCCGATGGGCCAGAATCTCCTCACGATATTTTGAGATTAAGAGGCATTCAAGCGGTAACTAAATATATTGTTAATGAAGTTCAAGAAGTATATCGTCTTCAAGGAGTTAAAATTAATGATAAACATATCGAAGTTATAATAAGACAAATGTTACGCAAAGCAACTATTATTCAATCTGGACATTCAGAATTTCTAAATGGAGAGCAAGTAGAATACTCACGAGTAAAAGTAGCTAATAAAATGCTTAGTGGTGAAAATAAAAAGTTAGCAACATTTTCTAGAGATTTATTAGGTATTACTAAAGCATCCCTTGCAACAGAATCGTTTATATCTGCTGCTTCTTTTCAGGAAACAACAAGAGTATTAACTGAATCTTCAGTAGCTGGAAAAAGAGATGAACTAAGAGGTTTAAAAGAAAATGTGATCGTAGGACGTTTAATTCCAGCAGGAACAGGATATTCTTATCATAAAAAACGGATAAATCGACGTCAAAAAGAAAATACAAATTTTAATTTATCATCTTCTATTAGCGCAGAAGAAGCATCAGCCAATTTATCAGAATTGTTAAATTCTACTCTATAAATGAAATAAAAAATAAACATTTACTTTTATGTAGATGTTTGTTTTTTATGTATTTTTAAAAAGAATTATATAAAATATTAAGTTTTATTCGATATCGCTTAGTTTAAATACTATAAAATAATTAATAATATTTTAAAAAAATATAAATTATTTTCTATATAATACAATATATTTGAATTTTTTACAAAAATTATTTTTAATATTTTATTTTACAACTTTATAAATAATAACAAATAATTAAATAATTTTTTAGAAATATAATTTATACATTTAAATATATTTTATATATGAAGTATTATATTTACAGTACTATTTTAGTGCATTTCCCAAAAATTGAGATTTCATGTGTAACAATTACTTTTAAAATAAAATTATGAAAAAAAATATAATTATAAAAAATGCGTTGATTAGTGTTTCTGATAAAACCAAAATTATAGAATTTTCCAAAAAACTTGTAAAAAAAAATATTAATTTATTTACTACTTCGGGAACTCAAAAGATATTAAAAAATGCAGGAATTAAATCTACAAATATTTCTGAATATACTAACTGTCCTGAAATGATGTCCGGAAGAATTAAAACATTGCATCATAAAATATATGCTGGAGTTTTAGCTCGATTTCCTAGTGATCAAGATATTATGAATTACTACAAAATAATTAAAATGGATTTAGTTATAGTAAATTTTTATCCGTTTTTAGAAGTATTAAGAAATAAAAATTCAAAATTTGAAGATATAATTGAATCTATTGATATTGGAGGTCCAGCTATTGTACGTGCTGCCGCAAAAAATTATCTTTATACTGCAGTAATTACACAAATTAATGATTATGATCATATTATTAAGGAAATGAACATTAAAAATGAAATTTCATATGAAACACGATTAAAATTAGCGAATATTGCATTCAAAAATATTTTTTTATATGATTATGATATATCTAAATTTTTTTCTAATTCAAAAAACAAAGAAAAAAATCATATTTCAAGTTCTTTTCCAAAATATTTAAACCTGACACTTAAAAAAAAACAAAATTTGTCTTATGGAGAAAATATGCATCAAAAAGCAGGATTATATGTCGATTTATCAGATAAAAATTATAATATTAATCAAATTCAAGGAAAATGTTTATCTTATAATAATTTATCTGATTTTGATATTGCTGTATCATGTGTTCAAGAATTTGAACAACCTGCTTGTGTGATAGTTAAACATGGCAATCCTTGTGGTGTAGCTATTTCAAGAAATTGCTATTATGCTTATTTATCTGCTTATAAAGCGGATTCTATTTCAGCTTTTGGGGGTGTAATTGCTTTTAATAAAATTATTACAAAAAAAATAGCAGAAATTATAATAAATCAACAATTTTCAGAATTAATTACAGCTCCAAAAATTACGAATTCATCTTTAAAAATATTTTCTAAAAAGAATAATATACGAATACTCAAATATCCTGAAAATTATATTACTAAAAATAAATTAAATATAAAATCAATTAATAATTATTTTTTGATCCAAACAAATTGTATAAATGATATAAATCAACAAGAATGGAAAATAGTAAGCAAAAAGTTACCTACTATAAGAGAAATACAAGATGCTTTATTTGCATTAAAAATTGTAAAATATTTAAAATCTAACGCTATAATATACGTTAAAAATTTAAAAGTAATTAGTATTGGCGCAGGACAACCCAATCGGATAGATGCTATAAAAATTGCAATAACAAAAGCTCATGAAAATAAAATATGTTTAAAAAAATCTGTTTTGGCATCAGATGCATTTTTTCCATTTAAGGATAGTATCGAAATTATCTCGAAACAGAATACTTCTTGTATTATTCAACCTGGGGGATCTATTCGAGATACAGAAATAATTGAAGAAGCGAACAAACATAATATTTCTATGATTTTTACAAAAACAAGATATTTCAAACATTAAAAGTTTAATTTTTAATACAATATAGATTATATCATTCAACACTTAATTTGATAATATTATCTTTTAATGAGTAAATTGATGATTTATAGAAATAAAAATGTTTTCCCAAAAAATTTAAAACATTATTTGAATATATAAAAATGTATATAAAATAGTACTTAAATAAATTTCAATATTTATTTATTGTTATAAAAAATTAAATATTCTTTAAAACTGTTTTTTTAAAATGAAAATATATAACATTATTTTCATTAATATTGTTTGATATATACACATATAACTTATTTATTGTAATATATATATATATAAATATATTTTAAAAAAATTAGAAAAATATTACTTAAAATTGTTAATAAATAATATATAATTCTTTATATTAAAAAAATAAAAAATATTAATCATTAAACGTTTATATTATAATAAATTTTTTATTTTTATTGTATATAAATTTAAAAATATAATTAGAATTACATTAAATTTTAATTTTATTTTTATTTATGGTAAAAGCAGCAAAAATTATCAGAAAGCAATACAAGTAATGAATAATATGATTAAAAAGCGATGTTAAAACATCGCTTTTTAATCATATTATTCATTACTTGTATTGCTTTCTGATAATTTTTGCTGCTTTTACCATATTTTTTAAAGAAACTTTTGTAACTTCCCAATCTCTAGTTTTTAAACCACAATCTGGATTAACCCATAATCTTTTAATAGGAATATAGTTAATAGCTTTTTTTAACAATTTAATCATCCATTCAACACTAGGCGCAGAAGGTGAATGAACATCGTATATACCAGGTCCAATTTCATTAGGATATTTAAAGTTTTTAAAAAATTCTAACAATTCCATATCAGACCGAGATGTTTCGATAGTAATAACATCTACATCCAATAAAACAATCGCATCCATAATATCATTAAATTCACAATAACACATATGAGTATGAATTTGTGTTTCATCTTTAACACCTGAGTACGTTAATCGAAACATTTCAATAGCCCACGATAAATACTGGTTCCATAAACTATGACGTAACGGAAGTCCTTCTCTCAAAGCTGGTTCATCAATTTGAATAATATTTATTCCTTCATTTTCTAATTCCAAAACTTCATCACGTAAAGCTAAAGCAATTTGTTTAGCTATATTTTCTTTAGACAAATCTTCTCTTAAAAAAGACCAACATAAAATAGTTATAGGTCCAGTTAACATACCTTTCACAGGTTTTTTCGTTAAAGATTGTGCGTATTTAATCCATTCTATAGTAATAGACCTGGAACGTTTAACATCACCTAGAATAATAGGTGGTTTTACACATCTTGACCCATAACTTTGAACCCATCCATTTTTTGTAAATACAAAACCACTTAAATGTTCACCAAAATACTCCACCATATCATTTCTTTCAAATTCACCATGTACTAAAACATCGATTCCCAAATCTTCCTGAAGAGAAATTGCTGAATTTATATGGTTATAAATTTCATTTTTGTATTCTTCATAACTTAAATTACCTTTTTTAAAATTAAAACGAAGTTCTCTAAGTTCTTTCGTTTGTGGAAAAGAACCTATCGTAGTTATAGGTAAAACAGGTAAATTTAATTTTATTTTTTGTTTCTTAGCCCTAATAGGATACGAACTTTTTCTCGTATTTTCATTTAACAATTTTGCATCAAGTTTTTGTTGAATATTAAAAGTATTTTCTAAATTTAAATTAAATCGAGAACGAATAGGATCACTCCAAAGATTTATTGCAGATTGTTCACCCAAATTTAAAGCATTTTTTAATAAATTTAATTCTTTACACTTTTGTATAGCAAAAGAAAATAAATCTTTTACCTTTTCATCTAAAAAATATTCATTCTTGATACTGAGAGGGGAATGTAATAAAGAACAAGAAGAAGCGATCCAAACTTTATTTCTGAACTTTAAAAGTTCTAATAATTTTGAAAACCAATGGGATAAATTTGTACGCCAAACATTTCTTCCATTAATAATTCCTAAGGAAATTAACCAGTCTTCAGGAATTTGTGAATTTAATAGAGATAAATTACATTTTCCAGAAACTAAATCTAAATGTAAACCTTGCACGGGCAACTTGCAAATTATATCTAAATTATGATTTATACTTCCAAAATAAGTAGTCAATAATATTTTTCTATATCCTGTTAAACTTTCATAAACAAAATGAAAAGACCTTTTCCATGCTTCTGGCAACTCTAATACTAAAATAGGTTCATCTATTTGTACCCATGTAATATTTTTCTTTTTTAATTCGATTAAAAGATTTTGATAAACTGGAATTATTTTCTTTAATAAATTCAATTTATCAAAATATAACCCTTTAATTTTTCCCAACCATAAATAAGTTAATGGACCTAAAATAACAGGTTTAACTTTATTACTCATTAACAATGCTTCTTCAATTTCTTCTAATAACTGCAACCAAGACAAATTAAAATTTGAATCACATGTAAATTCAGGCACAATATAATGATAATTAGTATCAAACCACTTTGTCATATCCGAAGCAGGTATTAATTTATTTTCAAAAGAACGTCCTCGTGCAATATAAAATAAAGTATCTAACGTAATATTTTCATTTTTATAATTATGTCTTTTTGGTATATTTCCTAATAACATTGTCGTATCTAAAACATGATCATACCAAGAAAAATCACCTACAGTAATAAAATCAATATCTTCTTTTATTTGCTCTTTCCAATTTTTTTTTCTTAGATCTTTTCCAACTGATAGCAACTGATCTTGAGAAATTTCTCCAGACCAATAACTTTCTTGTGCAAATTTCAATTCGCGATTTATACCAATTCTAGGAAAACCTAATATATGACTAAGAACTTTCATACACTCAACTCCATATAAAAAATCAATAAACTATCTCTACATAAAACATCTAAAAAATTTAAAATATATTTCTAGAAGTTATAAAAAATACATAAAAAATAAAATATTTTTTAATTAATTTTGAAAATTTTAGTTAAGTATTTCGCTACTCCATCTTCTAAATTACTACCAATAACTTCCATGTTAAAAAGAGATCGCTTAAGAAAAAAATCACCATTTTTCATGATACATCCTTTTCCTGATAATTCTAACATATCTTGATCATTCATTGAATCACCAAAAGATAAACAATTATCAAGAGATAATCCTAAAATATTCAATAAGATCTTTAAAGCATTCCCCTTAGAAACTTTATTAGACATTACTTCAATACAGTATAAACTCGAAAAATTAACATTTACTATTTTTTTAAATTTATTTAAAATGTAATCTTTTAAAGAAAAAAGAAATTTAGTATTTTTACAAATAAATAATAACTTACTAATATTTTTGCATATTACATTTTTAATATGGAATAATGTATATTGTAATCCTAGAGATGAATAATAATTTAAATCTTTATAAAAAATATTGTTAACATACCAATGTGTATGTGAATGTAATTGAATAAATACATTACTTTTACATAAATATAAATTTACTAATCGTAATACTATACTTTCATCTAAATCACAACTATATATTAATTTACCATATGGATCATGAATTCTAGCTCCATTAGAAGTAATTAAAAACGCTGGAATTTTTAAAACGTTTTTAATATTATTAGCTTCAATATAATGTCTTCCTGTAGCTATTACAAAGTAAATACCTTTTTTAGATAACATTCTAATAACATTTTTTGTATATTTACTAAGGCTATTATTCGGAAACAAAAGAGTTCCATCAAGATCAATTGAAATAATATCATAATACATAGAAACCTTCATGTATACTAATCTAATATAAATAATACTTCAAAATATAAAAATGCATTCAATTTACGTCGTTAAAACAATTAAAAAACTACAATTATTTTTATTTATTCAAACAAAAAATGCTTAAATATATCCTAGAATTAAATAAAAATAAGATAAAGTTAAGGATAAAGATATATGTTAGAAAAAAATATACATGTTATTATTCTCGCTGCTGGAAAAGGTACAAGGATGCATTCTAATTATCCAAAAGTTCTTCATATACTAGGGGACAAACCTATCTTACAACATGTTGTAGATTTAGCAAAATCTATTCATTCCAAGAACATTTATTTAATTTATGGTTCTCAGTATAAACTATTTAAATCTATTATTATCGATCCCAATTTAATATGGATACAACAAAAAAAAATACTTGGAACTGGAAATGCTATACACCAACTTACCAGCATTATGCAAGATGATGAGAATTACCTTGTTTTATATGGAGATATGCCTTTAATATCAAAAAAATCTATAAATAAATTAATATTATCTAAAAAGAAATCATCAATTAGTTTATTAACAACTCAATTAGAAAATTCTAACGATTTTGGAAAAATAATTAGAAAAAATGGAAAAATTACACAAATAATAGAATTTCATGATGCAACTAAAGAGCAATTAAAAATAAGTGAAATTAATTCTGGAATTTTTATTACTACTGGAAAAAATTTAAAAAATTGGACAAAAAAGATAAAAAATAAAAATAAAAAAAGAGAATATTATATTACTGATATTATTCAAATTGCTTATAAAAATAAAAATATAATAAATTCTGTTAGTGCTATTCACAAAGACGAAATAAAAGGAATAAATAATAAACTTCAATTATCAATAGCTGAAAAAATATATCAACAAAAAAAAATCAAAAATTTATTATTATCAGGAGTTACACTTCATAATCCAGAAAATTTTAATATTCGTGGTACTTTAAAAGCAGGAAAAAATATAGAAATTGATACTGGAGTAATCTTAGAAGGTAAAGTTATATTAGGAAAATTTGTTAAAATTGGACCTGGATGCATTATAAAAAATAGCACAATTGGAAATAATTGCTATATTAAAGCATACACAATTATTGAAGAAACAATTATAAAAAATAATTGTGTTATTGGCCCTTTTTCTCATTTAAGAAATGGGACAATATTAAACAGTTATACTCAAATAGGAAATTTTGTCGAAATAAAGGAAACTTTAATTGATTGTAAATCAAAAGCAAAACATCTAAGTTATTTAGGAAATTCTAAAATTGGAAAACAAGTAAATATAGGAGCAGGAACTATTTTTTGTAACTATGATGGGAAAAAGAAATCTAAAACTATTATTGAAGACAACGTATTTATTGGTTCACATTGCCAATTAATTGCTCCTATTAAAATTTCAAAAAATACTATTATTGCAGCCGGTACTACAGTTATAAAAAATGTTGATGAACCGAGTTTAGTTTATAACAAAAAAAAAGAAATACATAAAAAATACAACTCTTAAAAAAATATAAATTTTTACTATAGGATATAAAATGTGTGGAATTATTGCTGCTATTGCAAAAAGAAACATTGTTCAAATATTGAAAGAAGGTTTAATTCAACTAGAATATCGAGGATACGACTCTTCAGGATTAGCAATAATTGATAAAAATAATAAAATTCTACGTTTTCGTGCTCAAGGAAAAGTAAAAAACTTAATAAAAATCATTGAAAAAATAAACTTAAATGGGAATATAGGTATGGCGCATACTAGATGGGCTACACATGGAAAAGCAGTAGTATCTAATGCACATCCTCACATATCTAAAAATATATCTATTGTACATAATGGAATAATTGAAAATTATAAAGAAATTAAAAAATATTTAGAAAAAAAAGGATATTGTTTTTCTTCTAATACTGATACAGAAGTTATTGCTCATTTAATTCATTTAACACAAATTGAAAATAAGAAAGAAAAATCTTTAAAAACTATTCAACGTGTTGTTAAACAACTAAAAGGAAATTATAGCATAGTAATAATGGATACAAAAAATCCACACAAACTAATAGCTGTACGATCAGGTAATCCATTATTAATCGGAATAGGAAATAAAGAAAATTATATTGCTTCTGATCAATTAGCATTATCAAAAGTTACAAATCGTTTCATATACTTACGCGAAGGAGACATTGCAATATTAAAAAATTATAATGTTACTATTTTCAATGCGGAAGGAAAAATTAAAACCCAAAAAATTACACATTTAAAATCTAAAAATAATACTATCAGCAAAGGAATATTTAAACATTATATGGAAAAAGAAATATATGAACAACCTATATCTATACAAAATACTCTTTTAAATAGATTAACGAAAAATAAAAAAATTTATTTTTCAGAACTCAATTCTAAAGCTGAAAAAATATTATTTAAAACAGAACATATTCATATTATAGCATGTGGAACATCCTATTATGCAGGATTAGTTTCAAAATATTGGTTTGAATCGTTATCTATGATATCATGCGATGTAGAAATTGCTTCGGAATTTTGTTACAGAAAATTTGTAGTACGAAAAAATAGTTTATTATTAATATTATCACAATCTGGAGAAACTGCAGATAACTTAACTGCCTTAAGAATTTCAAAAAACTTCAAATATTTAGGATCATTAGCAATATGTAATTCAAATAGTTCATCGTTAGTATATGAATCTGATTTTTCGTTACTTACTCATGCTGGAATCGAAATAGGTGTAGCATCTACCAAATCATTTACTTCTCAACTAACTGTATTATTGATGTTAGCTACTAAATTTATTAGCTTAAAAAGAAATGATGTTGAATTAGAACAAAAAATAGTAAATATTCTTAATATACTTCCAAAAAAAATAGAAGAAGTACTAAAACATAAACATATAATCCGAACTCTAGCTAAAAAAATATTTACTAAAAAAAATATTATTTTTCTAGGAAAAGGTGAATTATATCCTATTGCAATGGAAGGAGCGTTAAAAATGAAAGAAATTTCTTATATTCATGCAGAAGGATATCCTATAGGAGAATTAAAGCATGGTCCTCTAGCTTTGATAGACTCTAATCTTCCAATTATAATAATTGCTCCAAACAGTCATCTTTTAGAAAAAATAAAATTAAATATAGAAGAAATTCATGTTAGAAAAGGTTTAACTTATATTTTTTCTGATCCATATACTAAATTTAATACAGATAAAAATATCATTCGATTTCCTTATATAGAAAATTTAGTTGCACCTATTTTTTATTCAATCCCTCTACAACTTTTAGCATATTATACTGCTTTAATAAAAGGAAAAAATATAGATCAACCAAGAAATTTAGCAAAATCAGTCACAGTAGAATAAAAAATAAATTCTGGAAAATTAACTTTATATATATTTAATATATATTTTATAAAAATTACAAAAATATCATTTTTCTATAGCAATGCGTAATTTTTTCATAGCTCTTTTTTCTAATTGCCGAACTCGTTCCGCAGATATTCCATAATTATTTGCAATTTCTTGCAAAGTAATTTTATTTCTATCATTTAACCATCGTACAGTAATAATATAACGACTTCTTTCGTCTAATCTCAAAAGAGCATTATTTAGTTTATTTGAAGTATATACATCCCAATTTTTTTCTTCCACTTCATGAGCAAAATTTGAAAAATTATCCTTTAAATAAGGTGTAATATTGACAAATTTTTCTCCTTTTAAAGTATTGTCTAAAGAAGAATGTAAAGCTATATCTTGTGCTGACATACGTGATTCCATTTCTCTAACATCTTTACGTTTAACTCCTAATTCATGTGCTATATTTTTTAATTCATCGTTATTGAACCAACCTAATTTTTTTTTTGTTTTTCTTAAATTAAAAAATAATTTTCTTTGTGATTTAGTAGTAGCTACTTTCACAATACGCCAATTTCTTAATACATATTCATGGATTTCAGATTTAATCCAATGTACAGCAAAAGACACTAATCGTACTCCTACTTCTGGATTAAAACGACGAACTGCTTTCATTAAACCAATATTTCCTTCTTGTATCAAATCAGATTGCAATAATCCATATCCTGAATAATTTCGTGAAATATGAATTACGAATCTTAAATGAGATAAAATTAACATTTTAGCCGCTTTTAAATCGCCGTGATAATACAATTTTTTTGAAAATAATTGTTCTTCTTTCAAAGATAACATTGGCCAGGAATTAGCAACTTTAATATATGATTCTAAATTTCCTAATGAAACTACTGCCAGCATTTTTACATTTTTAGTCATTTACAATCCAGATACTAAAAAATATAATTTTTTGCATAATATGTATAAATTATATTTATATAATTTGTTAAAAATTGAGTAAAAATAATATTTCAAATATACCAGTTTTTGCAACATCTTGTAAATGTTCTTTTTTATATCTAAAAGTTAAATATTTTTAGAAAAAATAGCATTTATAAATTTATCACTGTTAAAATAATCTATTTCTGATATTTTTTCTCCAAAACTAATATATCTAATTGGAATAGACAATTTTTTTGCTATTGAAAAAATAACTCCTCCTTTTGAAGTTCCATCTAGTTTTGTAACTACTAGTCCAGTAACACCAAGTTCTTTTTTAAAAATTATAGCTTGATTTATTGAATTTTGACCTATACATGCGTCTAATACTAATATAACTTCATCAGGTGCTATAGGATCCAGTTTTTTCATAACTCTTTTAATCTTTTTTAATTCTTCTATTAAATTGATTTTATTTTGTAATCTACCGGAAGTATCGGCTATCAAAATATCAATATTTTTTGATTGTGCAGCTTGAAATGCATCAAACACTACTGAAGCAGGATCTGCTCCACTTTTTTGTGATATAACCGGAATAGAACTATTGTTTCCTAAAATTTTTAACTGATCAACTGCTGCTGCTCTAAATGTATCACCTGCTGCTAAAATTACTGACTTTCCTGATTTTTTGAATTTATGTGCTAATTTCCCAATAATAGATGTTTTCCCTACTCCATTAACACCTATTACTAATATTGAAAATGGTTTTTTATTTTTAATTTTTAATGGCTTTTCTACTTTTTTTAACATATCTATCATAACTTGTTTAAAAATAGATAAAATTATTTTTGTATCTTTTAAATTTTTATAATCTACTATATTTTTTAAAGTATTAATCAATTCATTCGTAGTTTCTACACCAACATCTGACATAATAAGTTGGTCAGAAACGTCGTCAAAAAAAGAATCTTTTATTATCTTTTTAAAAAATAAATTTTGAATTTTTAATCCTAAGTTTTCTTGAGTTTTTGATAGTTTTTTTATTAATGTTGAAAATACCCCTTGCTTTTTAGGGATTGTAGAAATATTTATATCTTTTAAATTACAAAGATTTGATTCATTACATTTTGACGAATTATTTTCTATTTTTTTTAAAAAAACATTTTTTTTTTCACATGTAGTAGAAAGTTCTGAAACATTTTCTATATAATTTGAATTTTTTTTTATAGAAACATAATTTTTATTATTTTCTTTATGATTTTTTTTTTTAAAACTAAACCAAGATAAAAATTTTTTAAATTTTTTTTTGTCACCTATGGGCATTGTATTTTTCTTCTTTTTTTTGTTAATATCTATAATTATACTTAAATAATAATTATTTACAAAATTAAATAAGACATATGTAAATTTTAACAAATTAAAAATAGATTTTTATTTCAACAATACCATTAAAAATTTTTAAAATAAATTACTATGAAAGAAAAAAAAAAAAAATAAAATTCGAATCATAAGTGGCATTTTTCGAGGATATAAAATATCTATCAAAAAAAATTCCGGAATACGACCTACTAGTGATCGTATGCGTGAAACATTATTTAATTGGATCAAAGAAAGAATTATTAATTCTACTTGTTTAGATTGTTTTTCTGGAAGTGGAATATTAGGAATAGAAGCAATATCTCGTTATGCAGCATATGTTACATGTATAGAAAAAAAAAAAATATAGTATATGAAATTCAAAAAACGTGCCTAAAACTAAATAGAAAAAACATACAAATCATACATGATAATGCTATAACATGGTTAAAAAAAATACGAAATCCTTATGATATAATTTTTTTGGATCCTCCTTTTAATACCGAACTATTACAAAATTCTATTATTCAATTAGAAAAATACAAGTATGTTAAAAACAACTCATTAATATATATAGAAAGAGAAAATACGTCAAAAAAAATATTTATACCTAACAATTGGATATTATATAAAGAAAAAAAAACAAAAAAAGTAAATTACCAACTTTATATCTGTAATAAAAATAACTAAAAATTATTATCTAATAATAAAAAGCATTAATTTATACTTTAAAAAAATTTAAATAATAATTAATTGTATCTAAAAAATCTTTTTCCTTCATATAACTACAAATTTTAAAATATTAATTATTTTAAAAATTTAAAATAATTTCGAGATAAAAATGAAAAGTAATAAAAAATTTCTAAAACGTTTGAAATATTTAATACCTAAACATATTAAACCTAAATTTGAAAATGACGAAGATTTATTAGCATGGAATCAAGAACAAGGAAGACTATCATCTGAAACTATTTTAAAAAAAAACAAAAAAATAAAAATAAAAAACATTTTAGGAAAATCAGGAATTAGAGAATTATATTTACATTGTTCTTTTAAAAATTATCGTATAGAACATGCAGGACATAAAAAAGCAGTTCAAGCTGCAAAAAAATATGCTGAAGAATTTAATAAAAATATATCAAGTTTTATTTTTTCTGGAAGACCAGGCACTGGAAAAAATCATTTAGCTTCTGCAATAGGAAACTATCTAATTTTAAATGGAAAAAGTGTATTAATTATAACTGTGGCAGATCTTATGTCAAATATCAAAAATACTTTCAACGGAAATAGTAATATAACAGAAGAAATTTTATTAAATAATTTAAGCAATGTAGATTTACTTATGATAGATGAAATTGGAGTACAAATTGAATCAAAATATGAAAAAATAGTGATTAATCAAATTGTAGATAGGAGATCATCATCTAAACGTTCAACAGGAATGTTATCAAATTTAGATTATAGAGGATTAAAAATATTACTAGGCGAACGTATAATTGATCGTATGCGTCTAGGAAATAGTTTATGGTTAACTTTTGAATGGGAAAGTTACAGAAAACGTATACAAGGAAACGAATGTTAATTTTTAAAAATTACTAAAATAGATAAAAATTAATTCAAAAATTATATGTTTGCTGTAACTTTAACAAAATTTCTTCAAATATTTATTTATACATATATTTATTGTTTTTATAATAGCACTATATTTCAAAAATATTTATAAAATGTATATTTTATAAAATTTTAATTTTATTTTTATTTAATTCAATATATTTATATTATTTTTTAAAATCATAAAACCATTCTTACTTATCAATATTTACACAAACATTCTATTGAATTAAACATTAAAATCTAAAAATTATCCTCTTAAATTATAAAAAAATAAAAAGTAATTTTAAAAAAATAAAAAATAAAAAATTTATATCACATAATTTTTAATAAAAATCCTAAAAATAATATTTCTCTCCTAATATTTTAAGTTTAAAGGAGAGAAATATTAAAATAGTAAAAAATATATTTAAAAGCTTTTATTAAAAAATTACATCATTCCACCCATTCCACCCATTCCAGGAGCAGAAGGAGAACTATTTAAATCAGATTTTTCTTCTTTCGGTAAATCTGTAACCATACATTCTGTTGTTATCATTAATCCAGCAACAGAAGAAGCATATTGTAATGCTGAACGAGTTACTTTAGTAGGATCTAAAATACCAAAATGTATCATGTCTCCATATTCATCCGTAGCTGCATTATATCCATAATTTCCTTTTCCATCTTTAACATTATTAGTTACAACAGACGGTTCTTCTCCTGAATTAGATACAATTTGACGTAACGGAGCTTCCATAGCACGTAAAGCTACTCGTATACCTACATTTTGATCTTCATTTTGTCCACGAAGATTAGAAATTTTAGCAGCAACTCTAACTAAAGCTACTCCACCACCTGGAACTACACCTTCTTCTACAGCAGCACGAGTTGCATGTAATGCATCTTCTACACGTGCTTTCTTCTCTTTCATTTCTACTTCTGTAGCAGCACCAACTTTTAGTACAGCCACACCACCTGATAGTTTAGCTAAACGTTCATTGAGTTTTTCTTTATCATAATCAGAAGTAGCTTCTTGAATTTGTTGGCGAATTTGACTAATTCTATTATGAATATTAAATTTTTTACCTATTCCACCAATGATAGTAGTTGTATCTTTATTTATTACTACACGTTTTGCTTGACCTAAATCTTCTAAAGTAGATTTTTCTAATTCCATAGCTAATTCTTCAGAAATTACAGATCCATCAGTAAGTATAGAAATATCTTGTAACATTGCTTTTCGACGATCACCAAATCCAGGTGCTTTAACTGCTGCTACTTTAACAATTCCTCTAATAGAGTTCACTACTAAAGTTGCTAATGCTTCACCTTCTAAATCTTCTGATATAATTAATAAAGGTTTTCCTGATTTAGCTACCGCTTCTAATATTGGAAGTAATTCCCGAACATTAGATATTTTTTTATCAGCCATTAAAATATAAGGATTGTCTAATTCTACAATTCCTGTTTCTGATTTATTGATAAAATATGGAGATAAATAACCTCTATCAAATTGCATACCTTTAACAACTTCTAATTCATCTTGTAATCCTGTACCTTCTTCAACAGTAATTACTCCATCTTTTCCTACTTTTTCCATAGCATCAGCAATCAATGTTCCAACTTTTTCATCAGCATTAGCTGATATTGTACCTACTTGAGTAATAGCTTTTGAATCAGAGCATGGAACAGATAAATTTTTCAATTCTTCGACTGCAGCAATTACTGCCTTATCAATACCTCTTTTTAAATCCATAGGATTCATACCAGCAGCTACAGCTTTTAAGCCTTCATTTACAATTGCTTGTGCTAAAAGTGTTGCTGTAGTAGTTCCATCACCTGCTGCATCATTAGCTTTAGAAGCTACTTCCTTTACCATTTGAGCACCCATATTCTCAAATTTATCTTCTAATTCTATTTCTCTAGCAACAGATACACCATCTTTCGTTATACTAGGTGCTCCAAAAGATTTATCTAAAACAACATTTCTTCCTTTTGGTCCTAAAGTTACTTTCACTGCATCAGCTAATACATTAACACCTCGAAGCATTTTAACACGCGCTTCATTTCCAAATTTTACGTCTTTAGCGGCCATAGAATTTTTTCCTTAAACTTAAAATATGGTTTATTTAGCAAATACTAAAAATTAATCTTCAACAATTGCTAATATATCACTTTCAGTTAAAATTAATAATTCTTCATTATCAATCTTTTCGATTTTCGCACCATAACCTTCATTAAAAATAACTACATCACCAACTTTTACATCGAGTGATTTTAAATTCCCATTGTCTAAAATACGACCTTTACCTACAGAAATAACTGTACCTCGAGTAGATTTTGCTGCAGCTGATCCTGTTAAAACGATACCACCTGCTGATTTAGACTCTGTTTCTTGACGTTTTACAATAACACGATCATGTAATGGACGGATTTTCATTTAATGCTATCTCCTTTTCAACAAGTCGAACCCTAAAAATTTATCTAATTTTAACGTTTTCTGCTATAGATATATGGATTTTAATTTATACTTTCAAGTACTAATAATAAAATTTTATAATTTAAAATACATTAAAATGTTATTTGAACTATATATTAAAAATTAAATCTGTAAATAAAATATATACAAATTATATATAAAATATAATATCATACATCTATATATATTTCATAGAAGTATTAATTTTATCTAAAAAGTTATTGACATTATTAAATTATTAATGTTTAAATAAAGACGTTTATTTGCCTGGATAGCTCAGTCGGTAGAGCAGAGGACTGAAAATCCTCGTGTCGGTGGTTCAATTCCGCCTCCAGGCATTGTAAACACCAAAGTGATATCCATTAATTTATGATTTATACAAAATACTTATTAGTTATGGAAAAAGTAAATTTCTTTTTAAAATAAAAAGCTCTTGGAGAAGTAAATGACAATTCACCTTTTTCATTTATATATTTAGTTAAACTATTTTTATTTTTCGACTTTTTCTTAATTTGCAATACATCTCCATGATTTGATTTTATATTTTTAATTTTTCCTAAAATGATTAAGTCCATAAATTTTTCCCAATCATTTTTTAAAAGATTTTTTTCAAATTTATTAGGGGTCCATATAAAAGATCTTCCAATAATGCGATCTGAAATTGATATTTTAGAACAACAATAAATAGGAACCCATAATATTTTTTTTATTTTTTTATAAATATATGAATCCTCCCATAAAAGACATGTATTCTTTATTAAAGGTACATGACAAATAAAAGTATTTTCTATAGGTTTTCTACTTTTTATACAAATTGGAATTGTTTTTAATTCAATATTTAATTTTGGAAAATCTACGTTTACTTTATTTTTAATAGAAGATCCTAAAATATATTCTATAAGTTTTCCAATATATCCTTTATCATATTTTAGACATATAGGAACAAATTTTAATACAGAACTAGCTAGTTCTTGGATATTATAGCCAAATAATCCTCGGGCATTTATTAACAGAATTTCTTCTTGAGAAAAAATGTTACAATTTTCCATATACAATATTTTATAAAATTTTAGTGTTTAAACTTACTATTTTCCTATACAAAACTTAGAAAAAATATCAGATAATAATTGATCAGTAGAAAAAGAACCCACGATACCACTTAATTCTTCTTGGCAAACACGCATATCGTCAGCTAATAACTCAATATTATTAAATTTATTCCAATTTATTTTACTTTCTTTAACATAATTTAAAACTTTTGACAAAATGTTAATATGGCGTTGTCGAGCTAAAAAAACATCTTCATCATTTTTCGAAAATTTATCAATTTTAAAAACATTACACAAATGTTTACATAAATTTTTAATGCCTTTTTGAGTTAAAGTAGATATAGAAATATAATTTTTATTTTTAAAATATTTCAAATTAATTTTAAAATTATTAAGATCCGATTTATTAAAAACAATAGTAACGTCTACATTCTTAGATATTAATTTTATAAAATTAACATAATTTTTTACTTGATCGGAATCATTAGAAGTCCCATCAATTACAAAAAATATATGATCAGCTGAATTAATCTCTTTCCAAGCAAATTGTATACCTATACGTTCAATAAAATCTTCAGTTAAACGTAAACCTGCCGTATCTACTATTTTAAACAACGTCCCATCAATGTTTATATTTTCATAAATTACATCACGTGTAGTTCCAGGTATATCAGTGACTATTGCCCTATTAGTTTTGGATAAAGTATTTAACAAACTTGACTTTCCAGAATTAGGAGCACCGCATATGACTATCTTAATACCTTCACGCAAAATAGAATTTCGAATAGATATTTTTAAAATATTATTAAGTAAATAGATAAATTTATTAACTTTTTTGTTGATATTATATTTAAAATCAAAGTGTACTTCATGTTCAGAAAAATTAATAAAAGTTTCTATCATAACTCGAAATTTTTTAAATTTTTCAATTAAATGATTAACACGATGAGAAAATACACCTTGCAAAGAATGTAATGCAGCACGTGCAGCTTGTTCAGAATTCGCATTAATTAAATCAACTATAGATTCAGCTTGTACTAAATCAATTTTTCCATTTAAAAATGCTCGTTCAGAAAATTCTCCTGGTCGAGATAATCGAATATTTGGAATAGATAATATATTAGAAATTAATAAATTTATTACAATGGGATTTCCATGCCCTTGTAATTCTAAACTATCTTCTCCAGTAAAAGAATGAGGGCTAGGAAACCACAATGCAATTCCATGATCTAAAATTTTTCCTTTTATATCAAAAAACGGTAAATAACTGGCATACCTCGCTAAAGGAATTTTCCCTAAAATTTTAATAGACACTTCAGATGCTAGTTTTCCAGAAACTCTGATTATTCCAATATTACATTGAATAGCAGGTGTTACTCGAGATACAATCGTATCATGTTTACAGTTCATATGTTAAAGTCAACTTCTTACAAAAATATATTTTTTATAAATACTATAACAAAAATAACTGATTAAATTAAAAAATTATATTTATATTTTAATCTTACTGAAACGATTTAGAATAAATTTTTGTTGAATAATAGTTACTAAATTACTAACAATATAATACAATACCAATCCAGAGGGGAACCACAAAAAAAACAATGTAAATATCACTGGAACTATATACGCAATATTTTTTTGAATGGAATCTATCGAATTGTTATTAGGTGTTATATGTTGAATAAGAAACATTGTAAAACCCATTAAAATAGGCAAAACATAATATGGATCTTGACTAGATAAATCCTTAATCCATAAAATAAAAGGCGCATGTCGTAATTCTACTGAACTAACTAACATATAATACAATGCTAAAAAAATAGGCATTTGTATTAACATTGGAACACAGCCTCCCATAGGATTAACTTTTTCTTTTTTATATAATAAAAGCATTTTTTCACTAGCTTTTCTCTTATCATCACTATAATCTTTTTTAATTTTATCTATTTTTGGTTGTAATTCTTTCATTTTATTCATAGTTTGATACTGAAATTTAGTTAAAGGATACATTATTCCTCTCATAATAAGAGTAATTAAAATAATTGAAGTACCCCAATTTCTAACAATATTATTTAAAAACTTCAACAATTTAAATAATGGTTGAGAAAGAAACCATAAAAATCCATAATCTATAGTTAAATCAAGATTCGGTACTAAAACAGCCATTTTTTCTTGTATTTTAGGTCCTATCCATAATTTCGAAATACATATTTTCTGACTATGTGGTTCTACATGAATTACATTAGAATAAAAACCAATTTCAGCTATATCGTCATGAAATTTAGTAGTATAAAATGTATTAGTTTGAGTATTATCTGGAATCCATGCTGCTGCAAAATATTGTTGTAACATTGCTACCCATCCATTATGAGTAGTAACATTTAAATTATTTTTTTTTAAAATAGAATCGAATGAATATTTTTCATATTTCAAATTATCTGTAGAATATGCTGCACCTCGAAAAGTTTGTAAAGAAATATTTTCAGAATTTTTGTTGTTAAGCATTGATATAGTTTGTCGTAATCCTCCAAACATAACCACGTCTATATTTCTATTAGTATTATTGTAAATTTTATATTCTAACTTTATATCATATGAATTGGGTTTGAAAATAAATGTTTTAACAAACTTTATGCCATTATTTGAAATCCATATTAAGGGTATTCGCAATTCAGTTTTGTTTTTATCTAATTTAAAAAATTTTCCTTCAACCATATAAGTAGGCTTTTTTTTAAAACTATTTTTTTGAAAATTATTTGTTTCTGTTATTCCACTTATTGTATGATACAAAAAATTATCTTTAATATCTAATAAAACAAATGGGTCAGGAGAATTTAATGTGTTTTTAAAATTTAAGAGCTGAACTTTTTCTATATCTCCACCATTTAAATTAATTTTTATGTGAAAGACATCTGTTGTAATAAAAATATTATTTTCAGAATGGTAATTTTTTAAATTAATTTCATAATTTTTATGAGTTAATTGATTAACATGAACGTTCAAACTAGATTTCCATATTTCCCAAATTAAAAACAAAATAAAAAACATTCCAAAAACAAAAAAACTACGTTGTAAGTCCATATTTAATACACTCTTTTGTTTTAGTTCTTTGGTATATCATCATAACCACCAATATGAAAAGGATGACACTTCAATATTCTTTTGATTATAAGAAAACATCCTCTCATTAAATCAAAACGATACAAAGCAGACAAAGCATAATTTGAACATGTTGGTTGAAATCTACATCGAGGAATAAATAAAATACTAATAAATCGCTGATAAAATACAATCATTTTAATAAATAATAGAGAAACTAACGATAATATCGAACCCATAAATTTTCTAATTTTCTCCTAAAAATTATATTATTTGAATGTTTAAAATAAAGATTTACAATTACTACAAAATCTGAATAAGTTAATTCATATTGTATTAATCTAAATACTTCTCGTATTATTCGTTTAATTTTATTTCTTTTATGTGCATGTTGAATATTTTTTCGAGATATACTAATTCCTAAACGAGGAAAGCTTAATTTATTATTACGCTTTAAAATAATTAATTCTTGACATTTTATTTTATTTGATTTGTTAAAAACATGTTTAAAATGTAAATTCGTTAATAATTTCATTTTTTTTTTAAAAAAAAATTTCATTTTTTATAATTATTTCGTAGAAGAAACAGTTAAATTACTTCGACACTTAGATCGGCGATTCGATAATATATGACGACCATTTTTAGTACTCATTCTTTTTCTAAATCCATGAGATTTATTTCGTTTCAATAAAGAAGGTTGAAAAGTGCGTTTCATTTTTTTAATATCCTTGTTTTTTAATCGTTTAAAATAATATGTATAATTAAACAATATTGAATGAAAACAATTTTTATATTATGAAAAATAGTATTAATTAATTTAACAAAATTTTTAATACAACTATTTTAAAATTATAAAAAATAAAAATTAATTACTTCTCAACATAAACATCTTAAATTTAAAAAATTCAAAAATATTTGACTTTAAATATAATTTTTTAATATATATAAATATTTTTATATATATTTTAATATATAAATTAATTTTTAAACATAAATTTAAAAAATTATTAATTTTTATTTTGTTACAGATCTATATTTTTTTAAAAGATAAAAATATCAATAAATAACTTATATTGCAATAAATATAAAAATACTAATTATTTAATTATTATATTAATAAAATATATAAATTTTCAGTGTATTTATATAGCATTTTTTCAGTTCTTAATTTTAAGAGAATCTAACAATTTGAGAATGTCATTAAATTAAATATAAAAATTTAAAAATTGAATTTTTATACATTAATTTATAATTTGTTTATATCATATTTTTATTTTATCTTGAAAAATTTTTAATAAACTTTTATAAAAATAAACTTTTTATATAACACTCAAATAATATGAAAAATATTATGTGATTATTTTTAATATTATTCATAGATGATATTTGTGGTGCTTAATGTTTTATTTAATTTAAAAGTAATTTTTTATAAAAAAATAATAATAAAAATTATATTTTCAAAATGTGATATTTTAAATAATCAATATACATTTACACTAAAAATTAATTTTAAAATAATCATATTACAAAAACATTAAATTAACTTAAAATTCTTTGTACAAACACTTATGAAATTTGAAATAGAAAAAAAAATTCTTTTATATTTTTTACAAAAAGTTAGTAATTTAATTACAAAAAATACTTTAAGTCCTATACTAGAAAATATATTAATCGAAGTAAAAAAAAATACTTTATTTTTAACTGCTACAAATTTAGAATCAGAAATACAAGTCAATACATGTAATATTATTCCATATATACAAGGAAGTGTAACTGTATCAGGGAAAAAATTATTAGCTGTATGTCGAAAACTATCTTTAGATTCTAATATAATAATATCATTAAAAAAAGATAAATTAGAAATTCTTTCAAAACTTAGTTTTTATTCATTAACTACAATTCCTTCAGACAATTATCCTAGTTTTAAACAAATAAAACATAAGATTAGTTTCTTTATATCACAAAATTCATTTAAAAATATTATTTTTACGACTCAATTTTCAATAGCTATTCAAGACTTACGTAATTTTTTCAGTGGATTACTATTAGAAATACGTAATCAACATTTATATGCTATAGCTACTGACGGTTATCGCATGGCTATGTGTAAAACACCTTTAAAACACTTATGTAAATTTTATTCTGTAATATTACCAAGAAAATGTGCAATCGAATTGTTGCGGTTTTTAAACAATTCTTCAAATTTAGCATTTGTAAAAATAAGCAATAATTATTTTCAAATTCATGTAGATAATACAATTTTTACTAGTAAAATAATTACAGCAAATTTTCCAAAATATTCATCTGTTATATTAAAAAATCCTGAAAAAAAAATTATTATTAATACATTTTTATTTAAGGAAGCACTGTCAAGAATCATAATTTTATCTAACGAAAAATTTCGAGGTATATGTATAACAAACGATAAAAATCAACTAAAAATTACTACTAGTAATCAATATGACGAAAAAGCCTACGAAATATTAGAAATAATTTATTCTAATGTTAATATTAAAGTTTCTATTAATGCACATTATTTGTTAGATGTCTTAAATGTCATTGAAAGTCAAGAAATATGTTTGTTTATAAATAATTCTAATTCTAGAATACAAATTCAACAAAATGATTACGAAAACTATTATAATTATAAATCAATATATATTTTAATGCCTTTAAAAATCTAAAACTACATAAAGAATATAATAATATTTATTATTCTCATTTATATAAAAATTAAAAACAACATACAAACGCTAAAAAACTATTCATAGTATAATAAAATACTCAATGTATTTTTAAAAATATTATACATTTATTTTAAAAAATTATTAGGAATAATAATGTTAAATTCTTATAATTCACTAAATATTAAAATTTTAAAAGGCTTAGATGCTGTTCGAAAACGTCCTGGAATGTATATAGGAAATACTGATGATGGAACAGGATTACATCATATGGTTTTCGAAGTAGTAGATAATTCTATCGACGAAGTATTATCTGGATTTTGTAAAGAAATTATAGTTAAAATATATACAGACGGCTCTGTATCAATTCAGGATGATGGAAGAGGAATTCCTGTTGATATTCATAGTGACGAAGGTATTTCTGCAGCAGAAGTCATTATGACAGTTTTACATGCAGGAGGAAAATTCGATAATCATTCTTATAAAATTTCCGGAGGATTACACGGAGTAGGAATATCAGTAGTTAATGCATTATCAGAAAAATTAGAATTAAATATTTACAGAAATATGAAAGTATTTCATCAAATATATCATAATGGAAATCCTAAAAGTCCATTATCTGTCATTGGAAAAACTAAGTTACAGGGTACAAAAATACGGTTTTGGCCAAATTTATCTATTTTTACTAATATTATAAAATTTAATTTTGAAATTTTATCTAAAAGATTAAGAGAATTATCATTTTTAAATCCTAAAGTTTCAATACATTTACATGATCTTGAAAAAAATATTAGCGAAAATTACTGTCATCAAGGTGGATTAAGAGAATTTATTAAATTTTTAGACAAACAAAGAAAATCTATTCATTCTAAAATAATTTATTTTTCTTCAGAAAAAGATCAAGTTGGAGTAGAAATTGCTATGCAATGGAATGATGGATTTAAAGAAAACATATATTGTTTCACTAATAACATTCCTCAATTAGATGGAGGAACACATTTAATTGGATTTAGATCAGCTTTAACACGAACAATAAATAACTATATTGACAAAGAAGGATTTGCTAAAAAAAATAAAATTAACGTTACAGGAGAAGATTCAAGAGAAGGATTAACTGCTATTATATCAATTAAAATTAGTGATCCAAAATTTTCTTCTCAAACAAAAAATAAATTGGTATCTTCAGAAGTACGATCAGCCATTGAATCTTTAGTAAATGAATATTTAATAGAATTTTTTTTAGAGAATCCCCATGATTCTAAAAACATTATCATGAAAATTTTAGAATCTTCAAGAGTAAGAAATGCAGCACGAAGAGCAAGGGAAATCACTAGAAAAAAAGGAAATTTAGATTTTTCAATGCTTCCTGGAAAATTAGCTGATTGCCAAGAAAAAGATCCTTCATTATCAGAAATTTATTTAGTAGAAGGCGATTCTGCAGGTGGATCTGCAAAACAAGCGAGAAATAGAAAAAATCAAGCTATTCTCCCTCTTAAAGGGAAGATTCTTAATGTGGAAAAAGCAAAATTTGAAAGAATGTTATCTTCACAAGAAGTTACAACTCTTATAACAGTACTAGGATGCGGAATAGGAGAAAATGAATATAATCCAGAAAAATTACGATATCATCGTATTATCATTATGACAGATGCTGATATTGATGGATCACATATTAGAACTTTATTATTAACATTTTTTTATAAGTATATGCCCGAAATTATTAAACGTGGACATTTATATATTGCTCAACCTCCATTATTTAAAATAACACAAGGGAAAAAAGAAAAATATATTAAAGATAACACAACAATGGAAAAATATAAAATTAAATTAACATTAGAAAATATAATATTAAAAGATATCAAAAATTTTAAAATTATTCTTAATTCTTCTCAAAAAATAAAAAAAATAATATTACAATATAAAACCATTCAAGATATATTTAATAAAATAAAATATAATTTTTCATTAACAATTCTTAATGAACTCCTTTATCATCCTAAATTAAATCAATTAGAAAACGAACATTATTTGAAAAATTGGGCTAAAAATTTTGTTAATAGTTTGAATTCCAAGACAAAAAATAATTCTAATTATTCATTTAATATTGTATTAGATTCAACTAAAAAAAATTGTGAATTATCAATTGTAAAGTACGAAAATGGAGAAAAACACACTTATAACTTTAAATTAGATTTTTTAAAAAGTTATGAGTATCACAAAATTTGCTCTTTTGGAGAAAAATTACAAAATTTAATAAACCATAATATATTTATTGAACGAGACAAAAAATATTATTCATTTAATGATTTTGAAAATACTTTGCAATTTTTAGTCAATGATTCTCTAAAAAATATATTTGTTCAAAGATATAAAGGTTTAGGAGAAATGAATCCAGAACAATTATGGAAGACCACTATGAATCCCGAAACGAGACGTATGCTAAATATTACTATTGATGATATTCATTGTACAAATAAATTGTTTAATACACTTATGGGAGATGCTGTTGAACCACGTAAATCATTTATAGAACTTCATGCATTAAAAGTAAAAAACATTGACATATAGAAATTAGTATTTATTAATAAAATATATTTTTACATTTTTATCATTTGCGACAGGAATAATTTTATTATTTTATTCTCTGCCGCTAGAAATTATATAATTTTCTTCACTTGTATGTAATTAAAAAATTTTAAATATTTTAATAATTTATTTTTTAAAATTTTACTTAAACATATTTGATTTTATTTAATTCACAAGAAAGATTTTTAAGTATTTTCTTTTTATTTGTAAGATAACTATTCTCTATGCGATTTCTTAGTATTTTTTCTGTTGTCTCTATTGATTTTTTATCTAAACTGGAAATTTTAGAGGAAATATTCGTTAAAATATTTGTTACTGTAGGTTGTATTTCTAAAATTCCTCCTGATAAATAAATATAGTGTGCTTTTTCATTTCTATCTAAAAAATACATAATTCCTGATTGAATAAAAGATAGTAATTGTACATGACCTGGATATATACCTAATTCTCCTTTACTGCCTAAAATTCGGATTCTTTTTACTATTCCAAAATAAGTACATTCTTCAGGATTAACTACATTTAAAATATAATTCATAACTTAAATCCATTTTTATATTTTTTCTGATTTTTTTATAACTTCATCGATAGAACCTACCATATAAAACGCTTGTTCTGGATAATCATCTAATTTTCCAGTAAGAATGTCTTTAAATCCACTAATTGTATCTTGAAGAGATACATATTTTCCAGGAAAATTAGTAAAAATTTCTGCTACGAAAAATGGTTGAGACAAAAACTTTTGAATTTTTCTAGCTCGGGATACTAAAATTTTATCATCTTCAGACAATTCATCCATTCCTAAAATAGAAATAATATCCTTAAGTTCTTGATATTTTTGCAAAATAGATTGAATACTTGTAGCAACATCATAATGTTCTTGACCTACAATTTGTGGATCTAACTGACGACTAGTAGAACTTAGTGGATCAACAGAAGGATAGATACCTAATGATGCTATTTGACGACTTAACGTTATAGTAGAATCTAAATGAACGAAAGTAGTAGCTGGAGAAGGATCAGTTAAATCATCAGCAGGAACATACACTGCTTGTACAGAAGTAATCGATCCAGATTTCGTTGATGTTATTCTTTCTTGCAATAAACCCATTTCTTCGGACAATGTAGGTTGATATCCAACAGCGGAGGGAATACGACCAAGTAATGCAGAAACTTCTGTGCCTGCTAAAGTATATCGATATATATTATCAATGAATAATAATACATCTTTTCCTTCATCTCTAAATTTTTCTGCTATAGTTAATCCTGTAAAAGCGGCACGTAATCTATTACCTGGCGGTTCATTCATTTGACCATAAACTAAAGAAACTTTATCTAATACATTAGAATCTTGCATTTCATGATAAAAATCACTACCTTCTCTTATTCTTTCTCCTACACCTGTGAAAACTGAATATCCTTCATGTTTGATGGCAATATTTCTAATCAATTCCATCATATTTACTGTTTTTCCTACTCCAGCCCCTCCAAATAATCCGATTTTTCCTCCTTTTGAAAAAGGGCAAATCAAATCAATTACTTTAATTCCTGTTTCTAAAATTGTATAGGAATTAAGTTGTTCTTCGTATCCAGGAGCTGTTTGATGAATTTCTCTATATTCTACATTATTTTCTTTTTCTATTGGTCCTTTCATATCTAAAGGTTTTCCTAAAACGTCTATTATTCTTCCTAATGTAGGTATACCTACAGGAACTTTAATACCATGTTCTAAGTCTAAAACTGGCAAACCTCGTTTTAATCCATCAGACGATCCCATAGCAATTGTCCTAACTACTCCTGATCCCAATTGTTGTTGTACCTCTAAAATTAAATCTTTATCTTTGTTTTTAACAGATAACGCATTGTATATTTTTGGTACTGCATTGTAAGGAAATTCAACATCAATAACAGCACCAATAATTTGGACTATATTTCCATTAGCCATTTTAAAAGATACTCCTATTTAATTAATTTTATGAAATTGCAGAAGCACCTGAAACTATTTCGGTTAGCTCTTGTGTAATGTTATCTTGACGTGCTTTATTATAAGAAATTTGTAGATCTTGAATCAATTTTTTACTGTTGTCTGTAGCTTGCTTCATTGCTATCATGCGAGCAACTTGTTCACATGCATAATTTTCCAAAATAGCTTGGTATATTTGAGATTGTATATAGTTTTTAAACAATTTATCTAATAAACGTTTTGAATTAGATTCATATATATAATCCCAATAATTATTTTTTTTTTTGATATCTATTTTTTTCGAAAGAGGTAATAATTGAATTATTAATGGTGTTTGAATAAAAGTATTTTTAAATTTATTAAAAGCAACAAATAAATTGTCGATTTTTTTCTCATTATAATATTTTATAAAAATGTTTATAAAATTTAAATAATTTGAAAATTCATAATTTTTCTTTAAATTAGTTTCGCTATATATTATGTTTTTAGACAAAAATTGAAAAAATGATATTCCTTTCAATCCTAAAATAGATAAATTACATGTAATGTTTTTACTATTCTGTGTTTCAATAAATATCTTAACTTTTTTAAAAAGTGTTGTATTTAAACAACTACATAAACCTCTATCTGTAGAAATAATAATAATTCCAATTCGTTTTCTCTCCCTTTTTTCAAAAAATACATGTTTGTATTTAGTATTATTACTCAAGATATTGTTTACTATTGCTTGAGTAACATTTAAATATGGACGGCCAGAATTCATTTTAAGTTCTGATTTTTTCATTTTTGAGATAGAAATCATCTCCATTGCTCGCGTAATTTTTTGTGTATTTTTAATACAATAAATTTTATTGCGAATTTCTTTTATTTCAGACATAAGTCTGTTCTCTCAAATTTACTATTATTTATTTCTTTTAAATCATAAGTATTGAGTTGATTTAAAAGTGTTAATTATATTAGACAATTGACTTTCTATATTTTTGTTAAATTCACCATGTATGTTAATATCATTCATAAATTCATCAAATTTTTCATGAGAAAAAGAAATTAATGCTTCTTCAAACTCTCGTATTTTATTGATATCAACATCATTTATAAAACCTTGATTTGCTGAAAATAAAATAAGTGCTTGTTCAGAAATAGACATAGGTTGATATTGTTTCTGTTTTAAAATCTCAATTAATTTCTTACCATAAATTAATTGATTTCTAGTAATTTCATCTAAATCAGAAGAAAATTGTGAGAACGAAGCTAATTCTTGATATTGAGCTAAAATTGTGCGAATTCCAGAAGAAACATGTCGAATAATTTTGCATTGAGCAGCACTTCCTATACGTGATACTGAAATACCAGGATTAATAGCTGGACGAATTCCAGAATTAAATAAATTAGATTCTAAAAATATTTGTCCATCTGTAATAGAAATTACATTAGTAGGAATAAATGATGATACATCACCTCCTTGCGTTTCAATAATTGGAAGAGCTGTTAACGAACCTGTTTCATCTTTTTTATGCTTTTTTGTAAATTTATTTAAGTAATGATAATTGACTTTACAAGATCTCTCTAACAATCTAGAATGAAGATAAAAAATATCACCAGGAAAAGCTTCTCTTCCTGGAGGACGTCTCAATAATAAAGAAATTTGTCGATATGCTATAGCATGTTTAGATAAATCATCATACACAATAAGTGCATTTTCTCCATTATCTCTAAAATATTCACCCATAGCACATCCAGAATATGGCACTAAATATTGTAAAGAAGCAACTTCAGAAGCTGAGGCTACAATAACAATTGTATGATTTAATGAATCATTATCTTCCAATTTCTTTACCACATGAGAAACTGTAGAAAATTTCTGTCCTATAGCAACATAAATGCACTTTATTTTAGATAGCTTTTGATTGATAATAGTATCAATTGCTAAAGCTGTTTTTCCAGTTTGACGATCTCCGATTATTAATTCACGTTGCCCACATCCTATAGGAACCATTGCATCAATTGATTTATATCCAGTTTGTAATGGTTTATTAATTTTTTCTCTATCGATTACTCCTGGAGCAGGAGATTCTATAGGAAGACGTTTTTCTTCTTTTATTGGTCCTTTTCCATCAATTGGAATTCCTAAAGCATTGACCACACGTCCTAAAAAATTAGGACCAACCGGGACGTCAAATATTTGACCAGTGCATTGAACTTTATCTCCCTCAGAAATATATCTATAATCACCCATTACTATAGCACCTACAGAGTCCCGTTCTAAATTTAATGCTATAGCATATCTATTTTTAGGTAATGACAACATTTCCCCTTGCATAACATTAGATAAACCATAAATATGTATAATGCCGTCACTTACAGTAGTAATTGTTCCTTCATTGTATGTATTACTAATAATATCAAATTCAGAAATTCTTTTTTCTATTATTTCGCTGATTTCATTAGAAGTTAGATGCATATTTTTCTCTTAACGTTGTAAAAAATACAGTAATCTTTTTAATTGATACTGAATAGACAAATTAATTACCATATCATTATATTTAATAACAAAACCGTCAATTAAATCTTTTTTTATTTTGCATTTTATATTTATTTTTTTAGATAATTTTTTTTCAAAGATCTTATTGATATTATCTAATTGGTTTTGAGTTAATATATAAGCTGAAAAAACTGTAATATGTGTAATATTTTCATAAATATCACACAAAGAAATAAATTCTGTATATATACTTTCTAATAAAATTAAACGTTTATTTTGTGCTAAAATTTTTATAAAATTTTGTGCATATTTATCAATTTTTTCCCCACAAATAGAAATAAAAATTTTTTCTATTTGCCTTAGAAAAAATTTACTTAAAATAATTTTTTTAATTTTTTCATGATTAGATATATTAACCATATATTTTAACATTGTTTTCCAAGAATCAATTGAATTATGAAAAACAGAAAATTTGTAAATTGCATAAGCATACGGTCTTGCTATACTTTTTAATGTTGCCATTAATATTATGTCCTTGTTAATTTTTGAATTAAATCATCAACAATATTTTTCATTTTTTTTTCATTAATTTTATTTTCTATTATTTTTTTTGAAATTTTAATAGCTATTTCGCTCACTTCTTGATTTAATTGATATTTTAATTTTTTATATGCTATTTTTATTTCAGATTGAGTTTGTTCTAAAACTTTTTCCTTTTCTTTTTGAGCTTGAATTTTAGCATTTTCTAAAATAATATTTCTTTTTTTATTTGTTTGATCAATAATTTCTTTAGTAACTTTTTTGACATTTTTCATTTCATTTTTTATTTGTATTCGATAAGAATCTAGTTTTTTTCTTTTATTCTGAATATTTAATAAAGAATTTGATATTTTCTTTTGTCTATTATTTATTGCACACATAATAGGAGGCCATATATATTTCATACAAAAAAAAACAAATAAAAAAAATGAAATTGCTTGACCTAATATAGTCGCATTGAAATTCATATTATCTTTCCTTTTTTTATTAAAAAACATATATCTTTACGTTATATAGAAGATAACGTAAAGAAAAAAATATATAAATATAAAATATTTTAATACAAATATAAAAAAATATTATACAATTGTGAATAACATATATAATCCTAATCCTACTGCAATCATAGGAATAGCATCAACTAAACCCATAATTACAAAAAATTGAGTGCGTAATAAAGGTATTAAATCAGGTTGTCTAGCTGCGCCTTCTAAAAATTTACTTCCTAATATTCCAATTCCAATTGCTGCACCTATTGCAGCTAACCCTATCATTATAGAAACTGATATATAAAGCATATCTGTATTTATACTTTGCATATTACTTTCCTTTATAATTTTTTAAAGTATTTATATTAATGATTTTTCATAGCTAAAGATAAATATACTATTGTTAATGTCATAAATATAAATGATTGAAGTAAAATAATTAAAATGTGAAAAATAGCCCAAGGAAGACTTAAAATCCATTGTATCCACCATGGTAACAATCCTGAAATTAAAATAAATATCATTTCTCCAGAATACATATTTCCAAATAAACGTAATCCTAACGAAATAGGTTTAGATAATAATCCAATAATTTCTAAAAAAATATTAAAAACGAAAAAAATAGGGTGTTGAAATGGTTGTATAATAAAATCTTTTAAAAAATTTTTTATTCCTTTTACTTTAATACCATAATAAATAATTAGAAAAAAAATAACTAATGCCATGGAAATAGTAATATTTATGTCAGTTGTAGGAACAATTTTGAAATTAGAAAATCCAAAGAAAAATTGAAAAATAAAAGGTATAAAATCAATAGGTAACAAATCCATCAAATTCATTAAAAAAATCCAAGAAAAAATAGTTAATGATAAAGGAGCAATTAATTGATGAGAACTTTTAAAAACATCATTAACACTTTTATTGATAAAATTAACAGCTAATTCCACAGCTATTTGAAACTTATTTGGAATACCATCACTGATACAATTCCTTGAAATTTTAAAAAAAACAAATAAAAATATTACTCCTAAAAAAATCGAAAAAAACATAGAATCAAGGTTGATAGTCCAAAAATTGGTAAAATTTTCATTTGTATTCGATATTTTAAAAGTATTTAAATTTAATTGTAAATGATGCAAATGATGATTAATATATTGTGGAAAATCAAATTTTTTTTCTAAAACCATTTTAAATATTACCTTTTTGAAATTACTTAAATATTAAAAACTTTAATATAATTTTATCTGGAATTTAAAAAACAAAATATAAATATATTAATTTTTAAAGAAATATTTATTTATAATAAAAATTATTATTATTATTTTAAGAAATTATAAGGTTTTTTTTATTATAATTTTTCTTTAAATAAATTAATAAAGTTGAAATAGCAGCTGGTGTAATCCCGGAAATTCGAGACGCTTGACCAATAGAATAAGGTTTATAAAAATTTAATTTTGAAATTACTTCGTTAGATAAACCTTTTACTTCATGATAATTTTTTATTTTAAATAATGTTATATTTTCTTTATTTAAATATTTTTTAATTTCTTTATTTTGCCTAGAAATATACCCTGAATATTTTTCTTGGATTTCTATTTGTTGAATAGCTTCTATATCATTTATTCCTGATCCAAATTCATCTAATAACATTAAATTTTTATAGGTAATTTCTGGTTGTTTTAATAGTTCTTTTGCATTCATTTTTTTATTTAATTTAAATTTGAAAAATTTATTTAATTGATGAGTATTATTTAGAGAAGGATTAATGATTAAATTTTTTAAACGAGATGATTCATTTTCAATATTTTTCAATTTTTGATTATAACGTTTCCATCTTGCATCACATATTAAACCTAGTTTTTTTCCAATTTCTGTTAAGCGTAAATCTGCATTATCTTCTCGAAGAATTAAACGATACTCAGCTCGAGCTGTAAACATGCGATAAGGTTCTTTTGTTCCTTTAGTACATAAATCATCTATTAAAACACCCAAATAAGCTTCATTACGTTTAGGAAACCATGCTTCTTTATTTGATGCATGTAAAGATGCATTTATTCCAGCTAATAAACCTTGTGCTGCAGCTTCTTCATATCCAGTAGTACCATTTATTTGACCAGATAAAAATAAACCTGAAATAAATTTACTCTCTAAAGTTAATTTAAGATTTCTAGGATCAAAATAATCATATTCAATAGCATAGCCAGGACATATAATTTTAGCTTGTTCTAATCCTTTTATAGATCTCACCATCTCTATTTGAATTTTTTCAGGTAAACTAGTTGAAATTCCATTAGGATATATTTCAGTTCCTGATAATCCTCCAGGTTCTAAAAAGATCTGATGTTTTAACTTATTTGAAAAGTTCACTACTTTATCTTCAATAGAAGGACAATATTGAGGACCTATTCCTTTTATCATACCTGAATATATTGCACTATAATTAAGGTTATTTTTTACAATTGAATGAGTTTTCTCGTTAGTATATGTAATATAGCAAGGAATTTGTTTTGGATGTTCTAATATATTTCCAATAAATGAAAATACTGGTAAAGGATAATCGCTATATTGAGGTTGTAAAACACTAAAATTAATTGTTTTTTTATCTAATCTAGGAGGTGTACCAGTCTTTAATCGTGATACTTTCATAAAAAGTTCACGAAGTTTAATTGCTAAATTAATAGAAGCATTATTTCCCATTCTTCCGCCACTAAAACTATTTTGACCAATGCAAATTTTTCCTTTTAGAAAAGTCCCAGTAGTTAAAATTACCGATTGCGAAAAAAATCGAGTTTCATCGTTTGTTATAATTCCTTGAATGCAATAATTATATATAATGAGATCTTTAACTTCTTCTTCTAATATAACTAATTTATCTTGTGATTTTAAAAAATTTTTAATATTTTTTCTATAAATTTTTCTATCTGCTTGAGCTCTAGTTGAACGTACAGCAGGACCTTTTTTAGAATTTAGAAATCTAAATTGAATTCCTGATTTATCAATACTTCTTGCCATAATTCCACCTAAAGCATCAATTTCTTTTACTAATTGACTTTTTCCAATACCACCAATAGCAGGATTACAGGATAATGCACCAATAGTTCTTATTTTTTGAGTAACTAATAAAGTAAAGCTTCCCATTCTGGAAGCTGCCGCTGCAGCTTCAATTCCTGCATGGCCTCCTCCTATTACTATAACATCAAAATTTTTTTTAAATAGCAT